>CANKQN010000076.1 GCA_947485035.1 Rickettsiales bacterium
AAAGATCGCTAGAAATCTGTGAAATTCCACTCTTAATACCAGCCATATCATTATGAAGATTTATAGATTTGCTGGCAATATAAAAATATACTTGACGCCCTTCCTTGTATTGTGGGAATCTTAATTGGAGCTTATTTTTTGCATCTTCGTCATTTGCTTGAATAAACCTTGAAAATTAATTATACACTAACAATACACCATTTTCAAGGCAATTTCAAGCATATTTCAAGCATTTTTCACTAAACCTTCCTTCTGCCCATGTTTTGCTTTAAGCTTTCGGCAAGTTTTTTGTAGCGTTCGGTTGAAGGAAAATCCTTCTTTTTCATCAAATTTATTGCACGGTTAAGGTCTTCTTGGGTATCAATACTAATTGGTTTAAGGGAAGAATCCACAATGCAGGCGTGAATGTTCATGCCGTTTTCCAGTGCTCGTAACTGTTCCAGCTTTTCCGTTTTTTCAAGATTTGATTCCCCCAAGCTTGTGAACTTTTTCAGTGATTCCGCCGTGTAGACATAAAGCCCGATGTGTTCGAAAAATGTTTCGGCGTTGTGTGGAACAGGCTGGCGGCTGAAATATAATGCTTTGCGAAATTCGCCATCGCCCGCCAAAACCGCCTTAACGCACGAAGGAATTTGTGCCGTTTCTTTGGAAATTTTCATCACGGCGGTTGCAATATCACAACCTGTTTTTTGAATTGTTTCAATAGCTTTTTGAATTATAATTGGGGAAATGTTTGGAACATCGCCTTGCAAATTAACAACGAAATCAAAATCTTTGCCGATTTGGTTATAAGCGTGAAAAATTCTGTCCGTGCCAGATGGAAGCTCGCTTGGGGTCATAATCGCATTTCCGCCAATATTTTTTATGATTTGTGCAATTTCTTCGCAATCCGTTGCAACGAAAACCTCCCCGCAGTTTGCTCTTACGGCAGAATCATAACAGTGCTCAATTAAAGTTTTCCCGTGAATTAACGCCAAAGGTTTGTTTGGAAGCCTTGTTGAGCCAAGACGAGACGGAATAATTATTGCTGTTTTCATATTTTGCAAATATTTTTACGAAAAATAAAAAAGCGGGGCGGGAATGTCAAGAAGTTTTGGGGTTGAAGTTATAAAGAGGATTTGAGATATTGCACAAATTCATCAAATGTGATATTTTTTGCGGCAATGCTTTCAACATTGTTAACCATTTCATCGTTTTCATAATTCAATTCATAGTCATTTTCTTCAAGAAATTCTATCATAACAGCAAAAGCCGTTCTTTTATTCCCATCAACAAATGAGTGATATTGAATTATGGAAAAAATATACTTTGTTGCAAGAATTAAGATGTCTATACAATTTTCATAGAAAAATAAGTTTTCAACCGTTGTTGGAACGGATCTGAAATTTTCATTTACAAAACCATATAAATTACTTCCACTGCTTTTGACAACATCCTTGTATATTGCCTCAATAATAGAGTCGTCCAAGAATATAATCTCGCTCATTTATCTTTAAGTTTATTAATCACATCCATTGCTTTTTCTCTGCGAACTCCCTTAAATGGGGTGCCGTCCATTTTGACATCCATAAACCTACCAGTGTGAGTATCACGCTTAATCCACATACCAGTTGTTGAATTTAACACTTGTGTTCTATCCCTCACAGCACCGTTTCGATGTCCATCATTTTTTGGTGGATTTGTCGCCATATCTATACAAACAATTTATCACAACAATATAAATATAAAAATATATTAATTCAAGCTTTTTAATATTCAACAACCATAACCTCATAACCAACCTGCCGTGGCAAGTGGTTTTTAAGCGACCACACAAATTCTTCAACCTCGTTTTTGCTTGATTCTTGACTTCCCCCTTCGTTTTTTGTGTTCACAATCACAACATCAAACTTCAAAACTTTCAGTGCCGAAATTGTGTGGGAAAGGGAGCCTAAATATGGCATAACAACCAAAATGTTGCAAGGGTTGTGGTGGGCAAGCGCCTGCGAAATATCTGCCATTGTGTGAATTTGTGAACAAGGCGTGCATATTCCGCCTGCGGTTTCAATAAAAAGTTTGCTGTCCGTTGAAGATTTTGCATTTAGAAGTTTGCCAATGCTTTGTTCGCAAAATGAAATAACTTTTTCAAAATCGATTTCAACATTTGCTTTTTTGGCGGCGATATCTGGCGAAAGTGGGTGGGGGAATAGATATTGCGAAACCGCCCTAGTCTGCTCCAAAGTGGGGTTTTCAACACCACCAGCTTGCAAAAGAAGGTAGTTATCCGATTTTTCAAAAGCTTTTTCGTCAAAACCGGAAATGATTGGCTTAATTGCAAAGTTTTCCTTGAATTTTAAATTTATTTTTTCTAGCAATTTGCATGTAATATGCGTTTTTCCAACATCAGTTGAAATTCCATAAACAATGTTAACAGTTTTAAGAATATTATGGAAGTGCTCGAAATTTTTTTCACGGCAATTAACGGTCATATCAGCGATATTCTAACATTTTCGTTTTTGCTATTACTTGCAATCACAATTGCAAGTGTTTTTGTGAAAAATAAAAAAGAATACGATGCAATAGTATCAGACCTGTACACCGATAAACGCAAAGCAACACCGCCAGCAATTACCGTTAGCACTCCACAGGACGATTCCCAGCACTACATTTACGAAGAGGAAGAACTTGACGAATACGAGCAGTATTTGCTACAGACAGGTTATACCGTTGAAACTCAGCGAGATATCAAACGCGAAGTTGCTGCTTGGGAAGATATAACGGTTGAAAAATCACGCGGTAAACACATCGAACATGTTGCACAGAAGCTTGTTGAGATGCAGAAAATTAATCAGGCGATGATTGAAAACAGCAAGCAGAAACTCAATCACAACACTGGAAAGGAAATAGCAGACATGATGCAAGAGCGTGCAAAACTTGATGCCGCAATAAACCTGCGAAAGAATCAGGCTATTGGTGTTAATTCTGTGCAGAATCATAATAAAATTAAGAAATTAGTGGAAAAAGGCAAAATTAAACCAAACAGAAAAACGGAGATTGGTAAAGCACTTATAAAGGCACGAAAAAACAAACTTCACGCAGAAAAGGATATGAAGCACGCGAATCATGTTGAACAAATATCCGAAATTAAAGAGAAAAACAAAGAGATAAAATATTTCAGATAACACCACCCTTGACATTTAAAAGATTAGTATTTTAGTAAGGCTATATCTTTCTTGTCTTTAATGTCAAAAATTATCACAACCGGTGCAATTTCCGGTTCAAAAAAAACTTATGTTGAAAACCAAGTCCCACTTCGTGAAATTTCACTCACAAATGGTGAAAGCTTTTTTGTTTATGATACCTCCGGAATTTATACAGATGCAAACTGGACTGTTGATATTAACAAAGGTGCGAAAGATATCCGCTCACAATGGATTCTTGACCGTGGCGATGTTGAGCAAATTCAAGGGCGTGAAGTAAAGCCTGAAGATAACGGCATAACGGGTTCGTTCAAAAATGCAACACAGGAATTTGACCGCACAAACATTAAAACAGTCCGTGCAAAGGAAGGAAAGAATGTTTCGCAAATGCACTACGCACGAAATGGAATAATTACCAAAGAGATGGAATTTGTTGCAATTCGTGAAAACATGGGCAGAAGGAATCTTGCACAAAATAACGCTGAAATTAAAAAACGCTATGGTAAATTTCAAGGCGGAAATTCATTTGGTGCAAGCATACCACTAGAAGTTACACCGGAATTTGTTCGAAACGAAATTGCAATGGGAAGGGCAATCATTCCTGCAAACATTAACCACCCAGAAGTTGAACCGATGATTATCGGTCGCAATTTCTTCACAAAAATTAACGCAAACATTGGAAATTCCGCAATTTCCAGCGGAGTTGAAGAAGAGATTGAAAAAATGGTTTGGGCTTGCCGTTGGGGTGCTGATAACATTATGGACCTTTCCACCGGCAAAAACATTCATAATATTCGTGAATGGATTGTTAGAAATTCCCCTGTTCCAATTGGAACGGTGCCAATTTATCAGGCACTTGAAAAAGTTGGCGGAATGGCTGAAGAATTGACTTGGGAAATTTATCGCGATACCCTTATCGAACAATGTGAACAAGGGGTTGACTACTTCACAATTCACGCAGGCGTTCGCCTTCCATTTATTCACCTAACGGAAAACAGAATTACGGGAATCGTTTCCAGAGGCGGTTCAATTATGGCAAAGTGGTGTCTTTCACATCACAAGGAAAACTTCCTTTATACAAACTTTGAAGAAATTTGCCACATAATGAAACAATACGATGTTTCTTTTTCTTTGGGTGATGGTCTGCGTCCGGGTTCAATTGCAGATGCAAACGATGAAGCACAGTTTTCGGAACTTAAAACTCTTGGGGAATTAACACAAATTGCATGGAAACACGATGTTCAAACCATGATTGAAGGTCCGGGACATGTTCCGTTGCATTTGATTAAAGAAAACATGGAGGAGCAACTTCAACACTGTTATGAAGCTCCATTTTATACTTTGGGACCATTGGTAACAGATATCGCACCCGGTTACGACCACATAACTTCCGCAATTGGTGCTGCAAACATTGGCTGGTATGGCACTGCGATGCTTTGTTATGTAACACCAAAGGAGCATTTGGGTTTGCCAAACAAGCACGATGTTAAAACCGGCGTTATAACATACAAAATTGCATCACATGCTTCAGATTTAGCAAAAGGTCACCCACTTGCACAAATGCACGATGACGAACTTTCAAAAGCACGATTCGAATTTCGCTGGGAAGACCAATTCAATTTAGCACTAGACCCTGACACAGCAAGGTCTTACCACGATGAAACCCTTCCAGCACAAGGTGCAAAATTGGCTCACTTTTGTTCAATGTGTGGACCAAAATTCTGTTCGATGAAAATTTCGCAGGAAGTTCGCGATTATGCGGCAAAAAAACGGGAAGTTGAAGACGCAATGTCG
>CANKQN010000077.1 GCA_947485035.1 Rickettsiales bacterium
CGGACATATCAACTTCGTTAAATGTTGTAAGAATTGCTGCTGTGTTTTGAGACTCCTTCAAGCGTTTTGCAACGGTTTGGCGAAGTTTTGTCATGCGAACAACATCATCTTTGCGGTCGGAATTTGATTCTATTTTTGCTTCAGATTTTGGTGCGTCAAGGTGGGCTAGGGCGTCGCCTTTTGTAATTCTACCGTCCTTTCCTGTTCCGGAAATTTCACTTGGGTTAATGTTATGTTCATGCACAATTCTGTTCACAGATGGAGCAAGCGCGTTGTGCGATGTTGTTTGAACAGAAGGTTGGGAAACGCTTTGAGCTACATTTTGAGAAGTTGAAGTTCCGACTGATGCACCTTCTTGAATTGAACCAATTACTTGACCAACAGTAACGGTATCCCCTTCTTTTATGTTTAAAAGTTCAATTATTCCATTGCAAGGTGCATTAATTTCAAGGGTAACTTTATCAGTTTCAAGTTCAATAATAAGGTCGTCTGTTTTTACAGAAGAGCCAACTTTTTTTACGATTGAGGCAATTGTTGCTTCGGAAATTGATTCACCAAGAGGTGGAACTTTGATTTCGACCATTTTTCAAGAAAAAGATTTATAATATAAATCGTAAATATTATAATTTTATGTGTCAAGAAAATTTTGATATCGTGTGAGGTATCAATCGTGAATTGCTTGACAAATTTCTTGACAAATGGGAAAATTGGTTGTGAATAGTGTTATATTAAATTTGAATTTTATTTTATTATGGCCCCCAGTTTGGTTTATGAAACAATAGTTTTAGTAATTCTTTTAGGTGCCTCCGCCTTCTTTTCCCTTTCAGAGACAAGCTTCACAAGCTGTTCAGCAAGCAAGTTCTATAAACTTCGCAAAACAAAAAAAGTGAAAAGATTGCTTCATATTTTCGACAACAAAGAAAGTCTTCTTTCTTTAATTTTATTTGGAAATAATGCACTGAACACATTTGCTTCATCAATTGCGGCATATATTGCACTTGAATACTCGAAAAATTCACCAGCTTTGCAGGAATACGCAATGGAAATTGCAGCAATAGTTATGACATTTCTAATCCTGATTTTCTCGGAAATTTCTCCAAAAACAATTGCCATACGCAACCCCGAAAGAATCGTTCTTGCAATTGCAGATATATATTATGTAATGTTAAAAATTTTCAAACCTTTAACATGGTTTATCAATCTTACAACTCGAATTACTCTTAAGGTTTTTGGAGTACATGAATCCAAACAATACGAGGTTATGTCCGCAAAAGACTCCCTTCGCAGCGAAATTGAATTTTATCACTCCCGTGGTTCCGTTGTTCAGCGAGACAAAGAAATGCTTGGCGGAGTTCTTGACCTTAGCGAACTGAAATTACACTCCGTGATCACTCACAAAAAAGATATTGATATGATCGATTTTTCCGAAATTTCTTTCGAAGAAATTGAGGCAAGATGCATCGAATCAAGTCATACAAGACTTCCTGTTTATGAATCTGACCCTGACCAAATAATCGGCATTCTTCATTTCAGGGACTTCTTCACCTTGAAATCTTGCAACCAAAACCCAACGGTGGAAGATGTTCGCGGCATTTTGATGAAACCACAGTATGCTTCAAGTGAAACAAACCTTTTAAGTCAACTGACGGAGTTCAAAAAAACGAAGAATCATATTGCAATAGTTGTTGATGAATATGGCACGGTTCTTGGAATTGTTACACTTGAAGACATCGTTGAGGAAATTGTCGGTGATATTGAAGACGAACACGACGAGGCAAACGTTGACGAAATTCAAGAACTTGAAACTGGTGAAATCCTTTGCGATGGTATGGTTTTGATTCGTGATTTCTCGAAAAAAACCGGCATAGACCTTCACTCCGCTTCCGGCGTTTCAACGATTGCCGGTTTGATAATTCATATTGCTCATAAAATTCCAAAAATTGGTGATGTTTGCCAGTGCGGGGATTACGCAATCGAAGTGATTGAAGCTGATGCTCATAAAATTCACAAGGTGAAATTTTCACGAAACATAGTTGAAAACACAGAGGAATAACATCACAATACAACCCTCAAACTATTGTCTTTGATTTTCTCGTACAATTTCAACACCTCAATTTTTGAAGTTTTGATGAAAAAAGTATATGATATTTTTTCTTTTATATTTTGTGTTATACCACAGTTTATATGGATAATGGAGAAACTTCATCAATTAAATGGTTTATTGGAGCATTAGCTTTTGAAAAATAGTCGGAGAAATTTTTTATTTTTTTAAATTATGTATAAATACAGTATGGAAAAATGTGGTGCCCGCGGGCGGACTCGAACCGCCACGCACGCAATGTGCAACGGATTTTGAATCCGTCGTGTCTACCATTCCACCACGCGGGCAATGTGTATTTGTATAGAAGGAAAAATTAAATGTCAAGTGCAATATTTACAAATTACTCACAAGCAAAATTAGTCCTTCACAAAAGGGTTTTTTGAAGTTTCGACCTTGAAGCGAAGCGGAATTGAAGAAAGATTAAAATCTTTTGCAAGGGAGTTTCGCAAATAACGCAAGTAACTTTCGTGAATATCCTTCGTGTTTGCGAATAAAATGAATGTTGGCGGGCGAATTTTCGTTTGCGTGATATATTTCAGTTTAGTGTCTTTGCCTCTAAATTTTGGCGGTGAGTGTAATTGCGTTCTTTGTTTTAGCCAGTTGTTCAAAGTTGATGTCTGAATTTTGGTGTTCCAAGAGTCGTAAAGTTTCACAACTTTTCCGTAAAGTGCGCCGATGTTTTTCTCGGTTTTTGCCGAAATTTCAACAATGATAGGGTCGGAAACTTCAATGCAGGCATTTTCGATTTTCTGGCGAATTTTGTCAATTGCATCTTTTTTTTCAGTTGTAAGGAGGTCAACCTTGTTCAAGGCTATGATAAGAGGGCGACCCTCCCGTGCAACATCTGTGATTATTTGCAAATCTTGGCTAATCAAACCAACGGTTGCATCAACAATAACGATTGCAATGTGGGTAAGCCTCAACGCACGCAAAGTTTCAAGGTTTGAAGCTCTTTCCATCGGATCAGCTTTTGCGTTCGAGCGAAGACCTGCGGTATCAATAAGTTTAACATCTCGATCATAAAATTTCGTGTAAGTTGCGATAGCATCACGAGTAATTCCTGATTTATCACCAACAATTGAACGCTCTTCGCTTAAAATTGCGTTGAAAAGCGTTGATTTCCCAACATTTGGACGCCCCAAAATACACACATGAATAAACTTTGAGTAGTCCGTGTTTTCGGAAAGATCTTGGTATTCTTTGAATTTATCCTCATTTTTTGTATAGTGTTGAAGAATTTCACTTTTAATTTCGTGAAGCCCAATATTATGTTCAGCAGAAATCAAAATTCCTTCACCAAAACCAAGTTTTAGAACATCTTTTTCGGAAATGTTTCGCTCGTACTTTTTCTCCGCTTTATTCACAAGAAGAATTGTCTTTTTTTGTTGTTTGTGAATGAATTCGGCGAAATGGTAATCTTGCTCGGTCAAACCTGTTGAGGCATCAAGGCAGAAAAGTATCATATCTGACTGTTTGATAGCAATAATTGCCTGTTCAAACATGGCTTTATGCATTTCAATTTCAAATTTCTCGTTGTTGATATCCTGATTTTTCACGAACGATGGGTCAATGCGTCCGGATATTCGCTCCAAGCCTGCAGTGTCAATTAAAATGACATTAATCCCTAAAATTTTTGCCATAATTTCCTTACGATTTCTCGTTACACCGGGAACATCCTTTGTAAGGTTAAATTTTTTTCCGCAAATAACATTTATTATTGTTGATTTTCCAACATTTGCCTTTCCTACGACTGCAATTTTCATCTGTGAGTATTTTTTATAACTGTGGGCAGGAAATTTTAAAAGTAAAGGGAATAATTTGATAATACAATTACTTTTATCAAATTCACTTCCTTGTTTGGATTGTATTATTGTAACATTTTTTATGAACAAAAATTACGATTTTCTGGCGGATTTTTTTTATTTTGTTATACTGTACTATCACAGTGATACAGTTTGGCGAGCTATGGAGTTTGCAAATCGTAGAAAAATTCAACTTGACATTTCCCCATTTACACCTTCGGTTTGTATAAATTTAAACGCAAAAATAATGTTTTTATTAGTAGATAACTACGACAGTTTTACTTACAACCTTTTTCATTTGATAAAAAAAGTCACACAACATCATGTGGAAGTTGTTCGCAACGATAAAATATCCATTGAAGAAATTCGTGCTAAAAATTACCGTGGCGTTTTCATTTCACCAGGACCATGCACCCCGCTGGAATCCGGAATTTCCATTGAAATAATTACGCAACTTCACGAAAAAATGCCAATTTTTGGCGTTTGTCTTGGTATGCAAACAATTGTTCACTGTTTTGGTGGAAATGTTGTTGAGGCAACTCTGCCAATGCACGGAAAAATTTCCACTGTGAAACACCATGCAAATTCACCAATTTTTTTCAATGTTCCAACTGAATTTCAAGCAACAAGATATCATTCCTTGATTGCCGAAAAAGCGTCGTTTCCGGAATCGCTTTTGGTAACTGCACAAACTGACGACGGTCAAATTATGGCAGTTTCTCACAAAAAATTCAATGTTCACGGCGTGCAATTTCATCCTGAATCAATAGCTTCAGAATATGGCGAGAAAATTGTCGCTAATTTTATCAATGGAATATGAGAATTTTAATTTATGGAGCAGGGCTCATCGGCGGTTCAATCGCAAAAGCTTTGGCATTACAAGGGTTTGATGTTTTTTGCATAAATAGAACTCCACTTGTTTTCGAGGGCATAAAGTTCTTCCAAATGGTTGAAGATTTGCCAAAAGTCCATTTTGATATCATCTGCGTTGCCGTTCCACGCGGTCGTAATTACGAGATTTATCAAGACGC
>CANKQN010000078.1 GCA_947485035.1 Rickettsiales bacterium
AATTCTCTCTAAGCCATAAGTTATTTCAAGCGGAACGGTTTTCAACTTAATTCCACCAATTTGTTGCATATATGTCCACTGTGAAACTTCCATTCCGTTCAGCCAAATTTCAGAACCCAAGCCCGATGCACCAATTGAAGGGTTTTCCCAGTTATCTTCCAAAAAAGTGATGTCGTGTTCTTGTGTTTTAATGCCAATTTGTTCAAGCGATTCCCTGTAAAGTTCTTGTGCGTTCAGCGGAAATGGCTTTAAAAGAACTTGAAACTGGAAGTATCCTGAAAGGCGATTTGGGTTTTGAGCATACCTTCCATCGGTTTGTCTTCGGCAAAATTGTGAATAACAAACAGACCACTCGTCGTTTTTCAAAGCGTAAAGTGCGGTGTGTGGTGAAAGAGTGCCTGCACCAACATTGCAATCGTATCCTTCCAAAACGGAGCAACTATTTTCTGACCAAAACCTCTTCAAATTTGCGATAATTTCCTGAAAGTGCATTGAAACAATTTAAATATATTAACCACAAAATTCAACCGATATTTCAAAATGTCAACAATAACTTGATTTTTTTAAATAAGTCCGCTACTTGAAATTTGAACAATGAATCATAATATGAACAAAATTTCAACGGCAAAACTTTTGCGAATTATATCATTCACCGTTATTGGAATAAATATATTTTTGATAATTTCAAAGGCAATTCTTTACAAAACAACGCATTCCGTTGCAATGTTTTCAAGCTTGATAGATTCCGCTTTTGACCTTCTAATATCATCAATTAACAGCATAATTCTTTTCTACGCAAGCAAACCAAAAGACGACAACCACCGCTTCGGACATTCCGCAATTGAAGATGTTGTCTCTCTTTTTCAGGTTTTGTTAATTGCAGGAACGGGAGTTTTGGTATTTTACAGTGCAATCACTCTTAAGGCGGAATCTTACAATTTCAGTTGGTTTGCAATTGTTGTGATGGTTCTAAACGCAATTCCGCTTCTATGTATAATTCTTTTGCAAACGTTTGCACAGAAAAAAAGCGGTTCTACAATTTTAAAAACGGATTTACTCCATTATTCAAGCGATTTCATTTCAATGGCGGGCGTTATTATTGCAATGATTTTGACGCATTACACAAGCATTTTATGGTTTGATGTCGCTTGCGGTGGTGTTATTATGTTGGTGATTTTTTATTCCTGCTTCGGCGGCGCAAAACAAGCTTTTAATAACCTAATGGCAAAGGAATTGAAGGACGGCACCGCGGAAAAAGTTTTGGAAATACTCAATTCTTGCAAGGAACTTGTTGGATTTAAAAATGTAAGAACAAGGGGTTCTGGGCAAATGAAATTCATTCAATTTGATATCATTTTAATGGAAGATATTTGCCTGAAAAATGCTCACGATATTGCACATATTTTGGAGGATAAAATTCACGAATCAATTCAAAATGCAGATGTTATAATTCACATGGAGCCTGTTTAAAGTTGCACGAAATCACGACTTACTCTTGAAAAAATTTGGAGAATTTGCTTAAACTCAAACAATTGATAATAAAATTTGTGGGGAGATTTCACACCGCAAGACTGACATTGCCTCAAATTTTTGCCAAAAATCACCCTTCGGGGGTTTGCGAAATTTTCGGAGATATATCTTAGCTGCACTTGATATATCACAAAAATTTCGCTTTCTGCCTTAATATTTCCCTCCATCAAGCATTTTCTGTGCTTGTTGTAATGCTTGTTTGTAAAGTTTATTGTTGGGGTTTCGAAGGTCGAATGCTATTGCTTTGGAAAAGTCGCTAATTGCAATATCGGGTTTATTAAGCGCAAGGCAGTTCATACCTCTGTTATAAAAAATGCAGGCGGAATAATAGTGATATTCAAGATGAATGGAATCCATTGATGAAATAAGTTCGTTGCAAGTGTTAAGGGCTTTTTCCCACTGGCGTTTTTCAAAATAGTTCAAAGATGTCCAAAATTCCTTTTCAATATTGCTTTCTTTAAAAATTGAAAGGTGTGTTAGAGTTTTTTCGCGGGGAAGCATATCTTTTGCAGGGTTTTTGAAGTGAAGGTTTTCGTCATGAATTTCAATTGGCACATCGCGATTTGGGTTGTTTTGGTGGTACAAAAACTGTGCCTTTGAAAGATCTTTTTTCTTTGCTTCGTTATTACCCAAAATGTGGTGAAGTGTTGCACGATTGTAGTAAAGGACATATCCCGTGAAGTGATACACTGCGTGGTATGAATATATTATTTGGCAGGCGTTTTTAAAGAAATCATGCGCTTTAACATTTTGCCCTTCATGAAACAAAGCAGAGCCGGCAAGGTTGTAAAGACAGGCATCACTTGGAAACATTTGAATTATGGCATTTGTAACTTCAAATGCTTGCGAGAAATTTCCGGAATAATACATTTCCAAAATGGAACTTAATTCCGGAAGATCGTAACATTCAAGAAATGGTGTTTCAAGAATTCCAACAGAAGTGCCGGTGAAATTCATCGTTTCTATATCTGAATAAAATGCTTCAAGGTTCATCATGATATATGTTGTAAAAAATGTGAAAATGCTTTTGCACGGTGAGACATCAAATCTTTTTCAATGCCATTCATTTGTGCAAATGTTTGTTTTGAATTATTCGGAATGAAGATTGGGTCGTATCCAAAGCCTTCGTCTTCAATGTTTTCAAAGGAAATTGTGCCTTCAACCGTGCCGTAAAAATGTTGAATTTTTCCATCAATTCGTGTGCAGATATCACACACGAACGACGCAGGTTGTCTTTCGGTTGAAATGTTTTTTTCTTCCAACATTTTTTTTATTTCCAAAAATGCTTCCTTTTTTGTGTTAAATTGTTTTAAAAATCGTGCGGAATAAATTGATGGAAAGCGTTCAAGAGCATGAACCTCAAATCCGGAATCTTCTGCTATGAGGAAATTATTTTTTTCCAGTTTTGATGAAAATTGTTCGTAGTATGCAAACTTTATTTCCGCATTTTCGGGAAATGTCAAGCCGTTTTCCTCGGGTTCTTCAATGTGGGAAATGTCAAATTTCACAACGGATACTTTATTTTGCACGGGCAAGTTTGCACAAATTCTTTCTATTTCAAGAATTTTCCCAACGTTTGTTGTTGCAAAGTGAATTTTGCTGACATGAATTTCCTTTGGAACTGGCATTTTTTCATTAATTTATCGTATTATCAAGTAATAGTTGTGGATTTTGAAATGTCAAATAAAAAGTGAGGCGTGGCTATAATGTGAAGATGAAAAAATAATCCTTGACATTTTTTTTCACTTTCGCAAAAGGTGGCAAAAGATTTTTTGAATAAACATGAACATACACGAATATCAAGCAAAAATTCTCCTTCAAGAATTTGGCGTTCCGGTTCCGGTTGGATACCCTGCACACACAGTCAAAGAAGCCGTTGAAAACGCAAAAAGACTCCACACCGAAGGTTATGCGGTTTTTGTTGTTAAAGCGCAAATTCATGCTGGTGGTCGTGGAAAAGCTGGTGGTGTTAAAGTTGTTAAAACAGTTGATGCGGTTGAAGTTGAAGCGAAGAACCTTTTTGGAAAAATATTGGTTACCCACCAAACAGGACCTGAGGGTCGTGAAGTTAAAAGGCTATACATCGAATCTGGTTCAAACATTGAGCGTGAATACTATCTTTCCGCAGTTGTGGACAGAGCAACATCCGCAGTAACATTCATCGCATCAAAAGAAGGCGGTGTTGAAATTGAAGAAATTGCAATTCACAGCCCTGAAAAAATCATAAAAGTTTCCGTTGATATTGCAACTGGCGTTCAAGGATATCATGTTCGCAACCTTGCGTTTGGAATTGGTCTTGAAGCTGATATTAAGCAATTTGGAAAAATTGTTGAGGGTGTCTACAAAGCAGTAATTGCAAAAGATGCTTCACAAATTGAAATCAACCCACTTGTAAAAACAAAAGAGGGAAACTTGATTGCTCTTGATGCAAAAATCAATTTTGACGATAATGCCCTTTTCCGTCGCCCTGATGTTATGGAATTGCGCGATACAAACGAAGAAGAGCCTTCGGAAATTGAAGCTTCAAAATTCGGTCTTTCATATGTTAAAATGAACGGTTCAATTGGTTGCATGGTGAACGGTGCGGGTCTTGCTATGGCAACAATGGATATCATTAAACTTTATGGCAAAGAACCAGCTAATTTCCTTGATGTAGGTGGTGGTGCAACAAAAGAAAAAGTGACAGAAGCATTCAAAATTATTCTTTCTGACCCTTCCGTAAAAGCCATTTTAGTGAACATTTTTGGTGGAATTATGCGTTGTGATATCATCGCAGAAGGAATTATTGCCGCTGCACAAATTACCTCAATCAAAGTTCCACTAGTTGTTAGACTTGAAGGCACAAATGTTGAAAAAGGTAAGGAAATTCTTGCAAATTCAGGTCTAGCAATCATCACTGCTGATAACCTTGAAGACGCAGCACAAAAAGTTACACAAATTGCATAATTTATTTGTCTACCAATGACAATTAAACAACTTAAATATAAGCAAGTAGCTCTTCCAGAGGGTTACTTGCCGTGCGAATCGGAACAATACATGAACGAATTTCAAATTGAATTTTTTCGCAATAAGTTGCAAAACGACCGCGAAATCCTCCAAGAAGAATTGGACAATTTGAACTCCGAAATTCATTCAAGCGCCAATGTCGATTCCGAACTTTTGGACAAAGTCTCGCACGAAATTATTCTTTTTTCAAGCATAAAACGCCTCTCTTCAATTCAAAATTCTATCAACGAAATTGATGATTCCCTTGAAATCATGGAAAGGAAAAAGTATGGATTTTGCAAAAAAACCGGAAAACCAA
>CANKQN010000079.1 GCA_947485035.1 Rickettsiales bacterium
CGACGAATGAATACCAACAAGGCGAATACGTTGATAGGCAAAATATACATAGCATTGCCTTTCTCAGTCGTGACAAAGCTATGACTGAGAAAGGCGACTACACCATTATAGTCTACGATAATAAAGTTAATAACATAAAATTTAGTTACACGTCTACAATATTTAAAAAAGGGAAGCAATCACAACTGAGTAGCGAACCCATACTAAAGACTGGCAAAAAACAGTCATTCTGTGAAAGACTTTTTTCTTGTTACGGAAAAAAGAATAAAATCAGCCCATTAACGAAATAAATCCAGCCTATGATGGGAATTTTTCTGACGATATTCCATTTTAAAACACAAAAATAAAAACTTGCTTGACAATTAAAAAAACCTCTTTTACACGCCTTAACTTAGAAAATTTAATTTTGTTTTTATATGTTTGCTGTGGTAAAATCTGGCGGAAGACAGTTTAAGGTTGTTGAAGGTCAAGAACTTGACATAGACCTTATGGCTTTTGCGAATGAAGGTCATTTATTTGAAATCAACGAAGTTCTGCTTTTAACCTATGGCAACGAAACTTCTTTCAACCCAAAAGCGTCCGTTCAATGTGAAGTTATTAAACACTTCCGTGGTCCTAAATTGATAGTCTTCAAAAACAGACAGCGTCACACTTTCAGAAAGAAGAAAGGTCACAGACAAGACTTCACAAGAATCAAAATCAATAAAATCGTTAGCAATTAATTAACATAACATGGCTAGTAAGAAGGCGGGTGGTAGCACCAGAAACGGAAGAGATTCAAACCCACAATATCGTGGTGTAAAAAAATTTGGCGGTGAACATGTTATCCCAGGCAATATTATTGTTCGTCAAGTTGGTAACAAATATCACGCTGGCGCAGGTGTTGGCTGTGGCAAAGATTACACACTTTTCGCCCTTGCGGAAGGTAGCGTTTCTTTCAGAGTTGGTGCAAGAAACAAAAGAATCGTTGACATCGTTTAATAAAATTTTGGGCATTTTCGGGTTTAATCCTGCAAAATGTCCTCCATTTTGGTAATTTTCTTATTTTTAGAATCTCCCTCCAAAATCCTCACTTTCCCACAATTTTCAAGAATAACCGAAATATCGTCAGTAAAATTATCGCTTTTCGCAGAAATATAAGCATTCCAAATCTTCTCAAACCAGAAACATTGCGGTGTTTGATTTCCCATCAGCGTGCTTCTGTCCAAAACTTTGTCCACAAAACCGTTATTTACAAGAACAATGGTATCAATAACAGGAATAGAAACGCTCAATGCTGAAAATTCCCCAAGGCTTGTAATGCAATTTTGGATAATTTCCATCGAAACAAAAGGGCGAGCGGCATCGTGAATTAACACATTGGAATTAATCCAGCCATTTTCGTGAATAAATTTAAGACCATTAAACGACGATTCAAAGCGACTTTCGCCACCACGAATAACCGAAATTTTTTGATTTTTTGCAAATAATTCTTGAGTGTGAACGAGCCAATCTTTGTGGCAAACAATCACAATTTTATCAATTTCTTCAATTCTAGAAAAGGTTTCAACGCAATATGAAATCACCTCCTTGCCATTTATTTTCACAAATTGCTTTGGAATTTTGCCGCCAAAACGCAATCCGCTTCCGCCTGCAACAATAACTGCAATGTTCATTTTTCTTGACATAATCCGTCGCATAATTTACGAAAATTAAAATTTATTAAGCGAAATGTCAACAGTTTTAATTACAGGCGGAGCAAAGCGCATTGGCTTTGAAATTGCGAAATTTTTCGCACAAAAAGGCTATGATATCGCACTTCACTGCAATAATTCGGTTGAAATTGCCACGCAAAATGCCGATTTTTTACAAGAAAAGTTTAAAATCCGTTGCAAAGTGTATCAATTCAACCTTGAAAATTGCGAAGAAATTCCAGAATTTTTTCAAACAATTTTGCAAGATTTCCCCCAAATTGATATTCTTATCAACAATGCTTCGTTTTTTGAAAAATCTTCAATTCAAGACACAACATTACAAGGACTCATCAAGAATTTTTCCGTGCACTTTTTTGCTCCGGTTTTGCTTTGCCAAGCATTTGCTATGCAAAAAAATTTACAAAATGGATTAATAATTAACATGCTAGACAAAAACACCACAAGAACCAAAACACAATATTTTGAATACCTTCAATCAAAAAAATCTCTTTTGGAATTAACGAATTATCTTGCTGTGGAACTTGCTCCAAAAATTCGCGTAAATGCAATCTCCCCTGGTTTTATTATTGAGGAAGATGGAATTTCCCCTGATGATGCCTATATATCTCACAAACTTTCATCAATTCCATTGAAAACACAAGGAGCTGTTAATGATATAATTCTTGCGGTGGAATATCTTGTGAGTTGTGGATATGTGAATGGGCAAAATTTATTCGTTGATGGCGGTGCATTTTTGCTGAATGATTAATTGGGCGATTAAAATTGATAATCCTTCACGCTTAAATTTCCCTTGCCTTCTGGGCGAATTATCAGGGGTGAAACGAAGCCATCTGTGCATTGAATGTCGATTTTTGTCAACTTTGTTTTGGAAATTTGTGCAGAAATGAACTTGAAACGCTTGGCTTCGTATATTTTGAAACAGTATCCGCACGAAGAAAATGCACGAATTTTATTCAATGTTTCAATTGTTGAATTTGAGAAGTCTTTAAGTTCAAGTTCAGATTTTTCAATTTTTTTTGCGTAAATAACTGCTTTGTCGTTTTGAACTTCTTCCATTGTGGAACCATTTTTGATTAAATCCACAAGTAAATTTGCACCAACTTTGCCAAACTTTTCGTGTAATGTTATTGAATTATCACTTTCTAAAATTTCATAACTTTGCCTTGCAACAATGTTTCCTGCATCAAGTTTTTTTGTCATTTTAATAACGCAAACATCTGTGGTTTTATATCCTTCTTCAAGCGTCCTTTCAATTGGGGCTGCTCCACGAAACAAAGGCAAGGACGATGGGTGTAAATTCACAAAATTTTTTGCTGAATTCAAAATTCGCTCGGGCAGAATCATTCCAAACGAAACAACAACCGCAAAATCAATTTCTTTTAAATATTCTTCAAATTCTTCCGTCAATTTTTCGGGAGTATACACCCTTTTAATCCCCAAACTTGTTGCAAGTTCAAAAATTGGCGTGTTTGTAAGTTTCTTTCCACGATTCGCCTGCTTTGCAACGCCAGTTACAACAAATTCAACGCCAAAATTTGCGTGCAATTGTTTCAAAGTTTCCGCTCCAAATTCACTTGTTCCAAAAAAAGCAATTTTCATAAATTATTATATTAACTGAAATTGTGCGTGGGGTTTTTCTTTAACTTCTTCTTGCGGTAATTCTTCTGTATTTTTGCTCAATCGCCTTTCCAGCCGTTGTGGAAGATACATTAGCGATTTCATTTCATATTTTTCCAAAAACTTTGTTATTTCTTCAAAATTAATATTTCCAACGTTGAAATTCATGGAATAATCAATTTCAACATCGTAATTCAAGCTTGCAAGCTGTTTTGAAAGAATGCCCATTTGCGAATAGTTTTGAATTGCATCTTTTAATTTTCCGTTTGGAATTTTTTCTGCATTTGCAATAATTTCCTCTAATGTGCCAAATTCTTTAATCAATTTCACTGCACCTTTTGCCCCACACCCTTTCACGCCGGGAATGTTGTCTGATGCATCGCCAAGAAGGGAAAGGTAATCAACAATGAATTTTGGCTCAATCCCAAATTTTTCAATAACATCACTTGTTTCAAACACCTTGTCTTTGAAAATATCAACGCAATTTACATTTTCGCAAACAAGTTGCATAAGGTCTTTATCTGATGTTACCACCGAAAACTTTCCTTGCGAAGACTTTCCGCGTCTTTGTGTAACAATTGAAGCTATGATGTCATCAGCTTCAAAGCCGTCTTTTTTGATATTCGCAAGCCCTGAACAATCCAAGAATTCTTGCAAAATTGCAAATTGTGGAATCATATTTTGCGGAGTCTCCACCCGATTCGCCTTGTAGGCTTCATAAATTTCACTGCGAAATGTTTTTTTGCCTGAATCAAGGGTTATCACCATTTCTTCAACTTTGTGTTTTTCGATTAAATTGAAGATTGTTCGAATGAAGCCAAAAACTCCGCCAATTGGAATATCAGTGCTTGTTTTCATGTTTTCCGCAGTGTAGTATGTGCGAAATAAAATTGAATAGCAATCAACAATAAATGTTCGTTTCATAAGTTTATTGCGTAATCAATTGCTTTTTTTGTTAAAATTCGCCCCCTTGGTGTGCGTTGAAGAAATCCGATTTGCATAAGATATGGCTCGATTATATCTTCAACGGAACCTCTGTCTTCACTGAGTCCCGCTGAAATTGTTTCAATGCCGACTGGTCCCCCCGAATAATTTTTCGCAATGTAATTAATATACCTAACATCGTTGGAATCTAGTCCATTTTTATCAATGTTAAGAATATCCAAGGCTTTTTTTGCGGAAGTTTCGTCCAAAACGCCATTGTTTCTAATTTCGGCGTAATCTCTCACCCTTCTTAAAAGACGCAATGCAATACGGGGAGTTCCCCTTGCCCTAATTGAAATTTCGTGGCAAGCTTCCTTTGAAATTTCAAAACCCATTTTTGCCGAAGCATTCTTCACAACGGTTGCAAGTTGTTGTGGCGAATAAAACTCCAAGTGGCA
>CANKQN010000080.1 GCA_947485035.1 Rickettsiales bacterium
GACTCTTCTCTTGTCGCAAATGTTGGAATCACGGCTTCTGGTGGTCCATTTTTTGGAAAAAAATTCAAGGACCTCACAAATATTTCCTTCGCCGACGCTATGAATCACCCAGTTTGGAACATGGGTGTGAAAAATACCATCGACTCTGCAACAATGGCAAACAAAGTTTTGGAGGTTATCGAAGTTATGAATCTCTTCAACATCAAGGCAGGCATGATTGATGTTTTTATCAACAGACAGTCAATTATCCACGCCAGTGTTGGACTTCGCAGCGGTGGTGCGTTGTCTTTTAGCTCAAAACCGGACATGAAATCACACATTGGACACGCAATTATGTTTCCAGAATACGAGGAGGCTTTCGTAAATCCATTCAACGGACTTTTAGAATTTGCCGAAATTAAGCAGGATGAATTTCCAATTTTTTTCATAGGGCAAGATGTGGCAAAATCGGGCGATGTCTCCAAATTCACGATTTTTAATGTCGCAAACCAAGTTGCCGTTGAAAAATTCACAAAAGGCGAAATCAAATACACGCAAATTTTTGACACAATAGCCAAAGCACTTGAAGAAAAAACCCTTGCAAAGGCTGCTAATATTGACGATCTTTCAATTCAAATTAACATTCTTAAAAAGGAGCTTTCGCAATAATTTTTGCTTTATTCACTTATTTCATAAGGGTTTTTCCACAATCTATCTGTGCGTAATTTATGCCAAGCAATTGGGTTCATCAGCGAATTTGGCGATGATATCACGATGCGTTTCACCTTACCCAAAAGCAATTCTTCGTGCACAAATCCAACTTCTTTAAAGCGACTATCTTGTGACCTATCACGGTTATCACCCATGAAAAAATAGTGGTTATCGGGGACGAATATTAGTGGCATGTTGTCGGCGATTGAATCATCGTTGTACTCCAAAACCTTGTATTTTACACCGCTTGGAAGGGTTTCGATGAAAGTTGTGTATTCATCGTTGCCTTCAACTTTTTGCCTTTTCACCGAAGCACCGTTTATTTCTAAAATACCATTATGCAGGCGAATTACATCACCCGGAAGACCAATCAAGCGTTTTACATAGTTTGTTCGTTCGTCTGATGGAAGTTTGAAAACGATGATATCGCCCCTTTGCGGTGTGTTTTTTTGGAAAATTCTGCCCTCAATTGGAGCAAGTCCAAACGGAAACGAAAATCTGCTGTAACCGTATGAAAGTTTAGAAATAGCGATTTTATCCCCAATTTGCAAGGTGTTCAGCATTGAGCCAGACGGCACATGAAAGTGGTCAAAAAAAAGCGAACGCACAACGGACGCGATAAGAATTGCGTATACTGGAATTAAAATATAATCCCTTTTTCTATGGTTTTTCTTCGACGAGCCAATTATCAAAAATTTTAAGGTTTTTAAAACGAAGAAAAGTGCTTTTTTGATGGTTTTGGTGATCATGAATTGTTATTTAGTGAGTTGCGATAAAGTTCGATATATTGAAGAGGAAATGACGAAATGTGGCGACGAATTTCGCCTTTGGAGAAGTATTTTTGTTCACGAATTGTTTCGTGGCAATTTTTTGTGGAGCAAAGTGCATATTCATTCGGCAAAACTCCCATGTACATTTGGTGGTTTATGTCGTTTTCGTGTGTAACATTTATCATAATTCCTTCAAGCTGTTGTGCGATATCAGCATGA
Source organism: Rickettsiales bacterium (assembly GCA_947485035.1). GTDB lineage: Bacteria > Pseudomonadota > Alphaproteobacteria > Rickettsiales > Deianiraeaceae > CAJQOT01. Next base: position 1,680 of record CANKQN010000080.1, read on the forward strand.
GACGCGGCTGATGCAAAGCGTGTGGAGCCAAAATTTACTACAGATTCAACCGGAACTTGAAGCATGCGAAGTTCAATTGCAAGAAGTGTTGAATAGGCAGTTGCTGAACCAATTGCGTTAATTTGTACAATTGCTCCTTGCTTTATTGATGTGATTATTTCCTCACGAATTGATGTATACACTGAATTGTAATAGCCGTTTATTTGAAATGGAAAAATTTGCCCCTTCTTCGAGTAAGTACTCAAGCTTCTAGTCAATTCGTAGGCATTTTGCAGACTAGAAATGTTGATTGATTGCGTGTTTTTTGCCAAATCATACACCATTAAAACCCGAAGTTTTTCACGGGGGAATGTCATCAATTTGTGTTCAAGTTGATTGTTTTGCGAAAGAGTTTGTTCAATCACACTTTCCTCCGCAGTGGTAATTTCAAGATACGCACTGGAATTTTGCAAGTATTGCTTGCTAATATTCGCAGGCAATGGTGCAAGTTTGTATTCAGGATACGAATATAATTCGCAACCTGTAATTAACACCACAAAAGGTAGAATATAAGCAAGGGCGTGTTTCATATAGTAATAATTTCGTCTCGTTCTGGTCCGTTTGAAACCATGGCAATTCTTACACCTGTGTAGTCTTGAATAAATTTTATATAATCCCTTGCTTGAGCTGGTAAATCTTGGAAATTTTTTACGCCAATTGTCGAGCAATTCCATCCTTCAAGCGTGATATATTTCGCCTTGATTCCTTGCTGTTCGAATTTCGAAAGTGGAAATGTTTTACCAAAACCTTCATATTCCACGCAAACGGGGATTGAGGAGAGGGAATCCAAAACATCAATTTTTGTCAAGATAATTTCAGTCGTGCCGGAAACATCACACGCATATTTTAGGGCGACAAGATCCAGCGGACCACATCTTCTTTTGCGTTTTGTAACCGTGCCAATTTCCTTGCCAATTGTTTGAAGATTTTCGCCTAGAAGATCGAAGTCTTCAGTTGGAAATGGTCCTTCACCAACACGAGTTGAGTAAGCTTTTGTTATTCCGTAAATGCTTTGAGTTTTTGCTTTTCCAAAGCCCGAACCCGCAATGCACTGGGAAGGAAGAGTTGTTGAGGAGGTGACGAATGGATATGTTCCAAATGTTACATCAAGTAAAACGCCTTGTGCACCTTCAAAAAGCACAGATTTCCCCTCATTTTCGTTCATAAATTCAACAGGGTGAACAAGCATTGAGGCAATTTTTGCGTGGAAATCTACAAGTTCACTGCATGCGTTTTCAACATCGCTTTGAGTATATTTCACCAAGTGCGAAGAGTGTTTGTAGAGGTTTTCAATGGCAATTTTAAGTTCTGCGTGTTGTGGAATATCGCAAATGCGAATGCCTCTTCTTGCAATTTTGTCTTGATAAGCATAGCCAATTCCACGCTTAGTCGTTCCAATTTTGCACGCATTTGTTGCGTCTTCTTCGCTGTAAGCGTCCAGTTTTTTGTGAAGATCCAGAATTATATGTGCATTTGATGCAATTTTCAGGCATTGACTTGGGTCAAAACCTGCTTGCGTAAGGTATTGCATTTCTGCGAGCAAAACGGCAGGGTCAATAACAACTCCGCAACCGATATAAGCAAGTTTGCCAGAAAAAATGCCAGATGGAATAAGGGATAGTTTGTATGTTTCGCCGTTAAACATTATTGTGTGACCAGCGTTATTTCCGCCTTGAAAGCGAGCGATTATATCGTATTTTGGGGAAAGGTAGTCCACAACTTTTCCTTTTCCTTCGTCTCCCCATTGAAGACCAACAACCACTGATGACAGCATATATTTTTTTACAAACAAACTAGGTTTTTTCAAGACAAAAAGTTTAGTTGTCAAGAAATATATGCGTTAAGTTTAAAATGCGTTGCTAAACATCAAAACCTCACATCGGTTTTATCAATTTCGCATTGTTTGCAAACTCGCAAAATTTCCTGCTTGTCTTCCTGCGTCCATTTGCGAATTTTATTTTCTGCAACTTTGTCATTTTATTGTGATTGCTTTTCTTGAATTTTGGTTTGTTCTTGTAATTATTCCAATTTGTAATCCTTCCTAGTGAAGCTGTGTTGCCTCATTTGTTGTAATAGCATTTCTGAATGTTTATCCATGTAGCCAAAATTAATTAATCGTTGCGAAATTGCCTAGTAATTGTAGCTTAAATTAAACATTGCACCCGCCTTTCCATTTTCAACCGTTGGAACGAGCGAGACTTTGAGGTTTTCTTGGTTAAAACTTGTTGTGAAGTATTCTGCGGAAAGTATGCCGACTAATGCTCCTGCGGCTACGCCTTTGATATTGTGTTTTTTTGCCTCAATGCGTGAATATGCGGTGAAAACTGCTCCTGCAATTGGAAGTGCTGCGTATTTAATTCCATAGCGTTTATACATAAACCATGCGTTGGCAGTTGTCCAAGATGCATGCCCTGATGGGAAGTTGAAGTCTCCGCCATTTGGTCTTTCCCCAAGGCGACTGCCAGCAATGTGAACATTGTTTAGAGTTTTTTTACCAATTTCAGTAATGGCTGCGGAGGCTCCAAGGGTGTATGCAAGTTGCTTTGCACCTTCTTTATCACCCTTAATTGCAACGGTTGCAACGGAGTTTATTAGTTGAATATAAAGCATTGAATTTCCAATGCCTTCAATTTGTGTCGATCCGCCAAATAATGGCACAATGGCAAATGAATTTTGTGAGAAAATGATTGAAATTGCAAGAAATATTGCTGAAATCTTATTCATATTTGTTTATTTTTTATATATTTTCCAGAAAATATAGCCCGACACAAGCACACAAAAGCCAAGTGCACCAATTTTCAAAAGTGGCATGAGTTCGTGAACTTTATCAGCATTTTGACCGATAAAATAACCAACTGCTGTCAGAATTATCATCCATAATGCA
>CANKQN010000081.1 GCA_947485035.1 Rickettsiales bacterium
TATCAAAAGCGAGACTGTGAAGCGAGAAAAGTATTCACGAACAATGTTAACAATATTCTGCGTAAATTCACCAGAAAGCTCCACGAATTTTATTAGAGATTCAAGGTCTTGATAAAAGCCTTCAATCATTGAGTGAATTTCGGGAAGGTCGCTAAAAATATTTTTATATTCCAAAACAACATTGCGAAGAATAGTATAACAGGAGGAATCTCCAATTTTTGAAGCTTGAAGAATTGTGTGAATATTTTTTTGTGCGTTTTCAGTTAAAGTGACGAATGTCATATCCGGCTTCAATGTTTCAATTGAGCGAATTAGCATTTCAAGACTGGCTTTGTTGACAAGACATGATGGGTCTATTTTTGCGATGCAGGGCATAAATAAAATTTGACAAAATAACATTGCGGTGTTTTTATGGTGTAAATATAAATTTGCAAGAAAAATGACATACGAAAAGCTTAATTTGGAAATTGAGCTGGAAAATAAGATTTTCACACTTGTTGGAATGTCTGGCTGTGGGAAAACAACCCTTTCGCAAAAGCTTGCAAATGAAGGTTTTTTCCACTATTCAATCGATTACGAAATTGCTCACACACACATGCAAAGGCAAATTCGTCAATCTGTGATTGATAAAATTAAGTTTGAAAGTAAATATTTCAAAGAACTTCATGAAAGCTTTGCAGTGAAGTTGGAGCTGTCGCTGACATTTGACGACCTTGCCCTAATCACAATGTTTGTAATTCCTGAAAATGAAAACGGCAAAATTCCACTTGGAAAATTTCTGGAAAATCAAGAATTTTATAAACAATCCGAACTTTTGGCAACGAAAATTTTTTACGAAAAAGCCAAAATTGCGTTTGAACACTACAACGCATCGGGTTTTATTAACGATTCCACAGGCTCAATTTGTGAAGTTACGCTTGAAAATGCACCTGAAAATAAGGAGCTTCTGCGGTTAATTCGTGAAAAATCCCGCCTTGTTTTCATCCAAACCAAAGAAACCCACCGTGATTTACTGATTGCAAGATCGAAAGAAAAAGTGAAGCCGATACTCTACAACCGTCAATTTCTGATGCAAAATCTTACAAGTTATTACAAAATGAAAAATTTCCCGCATGAATTTGAAATTGACAAGGCATTTTTTATTGAACTTTTCCCGAAATTGCTTGATTTCAGGAAGGAAAATTACGAACAACTTGTGAAAGAAACTAATGGCATTGTTGTGAATGCAAGTGAAATTGAGAAAGTAAAAACAGTAAAAGATTTTATCGCCCTTTGTGTATGAATATGAATAAAATAATTGATGTTAACCTTCAAAATCCCTACAAAATTACAATCTCCAATTCGTGCACTTCAATTGGCGAGGCTTTAAAGCAATATATTCCACAAAATGCGGTAATTATTCACGATTGCAATCTTCCAAAAACATTCGTGTTGCATGTGGTTGAAAGCTTTGTCAAAAACGAAATTCCTCACAATGTTATTGAACTTGAAACTGCGGGCGAAAGTGTGAAGACATTGCAGCAATTTGAATTAATTGCCGAAAAATTGATGGCTATTGGGGTTAACAGGAAAACAACCATTGTTGCACTTGGTGGTGGAACTGTGGGAGATTTTGTCGGATTTGTTGCCTCAACATTTATGCGTGGCGTGCCGTTTATTCAAGTTCCCACAACACTTCTTTCAATGGTAGATAGTTCCGTTGGTGGAAAAGTGGCGGTTAATCTTGGAAATTACAAAAATTGTATCGGGGCGTTTTATCAACCAAAACATGTGTTTATTGATATCTCGTTTTTGAAAACTCTTGCAGAAGTTGAGCTTGTTTCTGGCTATGCCGAGGTTTTAAAATATGGTTTCATTCAAGACCGCACTTTTTACGACTACCTCATTTCCAATGTTCAAACCTTTGTTGATTTCATTCGTAACAGGAATTTCACAGATGAAGCCATGGAGTATTTGACGCACATCGTTGGAATATCGTGTAAAATTAAGGCAGAAATTGTTTCGCAAGATGAAACTGAAACACTTGGCATTCGTGATATACTTAACTTCGGACACACCTTCGGACACGCATTCGAGGGTCTTTACCTTGGAAAACTTCCGCATGGAATTGCAGTTGGAATTGGAATGGTTTGTGCTTTGAAATATTCACAAATTCCAGTTGATACAATTTTGAAGCATTACGAGGCGATTGGTCTTTTGGGCGATATATCACAATTTTGCGAAGCTGGTGGTTTGCAAAAACCAAGCGTTGAATCAATTGTTAATCTGATGTTAAAGGACAAAAAAAATGACAGAAGTGGCGTGAAGTTGATTTTACTTGAATCGATTGGTATGGCTTTTGTGCGTGAGGCGAGGGCGGAAGAGATTTCCGCCTTTCTTGAATAATTACTTCTTGCCAATAATTGCTTTTAATTTTCCAAGAATGCCTTTCTTTTCAATTATAGCCTTTTGTTCGGGCTTTCTGTTGTGAGGCTTCTTCTTGTTGCGGTTATTATTGCGTCCTTCGTTGCGGTTAGTATTCGCAGAGCGTTCAGATATTACCCCCGCAACCGTTGGCTGTGTGTGAATTGCGATGCGTTGTTCCGGTTTTTTTGCTTCTTCGTATTCTTCCGGATTCCAGTCCTTTTCAGATATAAACAGGGAGTCTTGATCCTCTGCTTTGCTGATATCTGTGATTTTATATTTATTTCCGCTTTCAGTTGCAGCAAATGTTATGCGAACTTTGTGTTCTTCTTCAATTTCTTTCAAAAGGCTTGTTTTGAAATTTAAAATGTGCATTGCAGTTTCAGCACCTGTTTCAATGTGAAGCTTTGTTATTGCTTTGCCGGATTTATAAATGAAGCTTGTAATTTGGCGAAGAAGCGACATTGAAATGTGTTCAACCGATTGCACAAAACCGCCACCATTGCAGTGTGGGCAAATGTGACCCGATGTTTCAAGCAATGTTGGGGAAGTTCTTTGACGCGAAATCTCCATCAATCCAAAGGAGGATATTGAAAGAATTTGAACGCGAACGCGGTCTTTTTCAAGTGCAGATTTAATTTCCTTTTCAATAATTCTGCGGTTGGAATATTGGTTCATGTCGATGAAATCCACAACAATTAAACCAGAAAGATTTCTCAAACGCAATTGACGAGCAATTTCGTGTGCGGCTTCTTTGTTAGTTTTTACGGCAGTTTCTTCAACGCTTGCTTCGCCTGTTGAACGACCGGAATTGACATCAATTGAAATTAAAGCTTCCGTTTGCTGAATTACAAGCGATGCCCCAGATTTCAACTTCACAATTGGTTGAAGTAGTTCGGAGACCTTATCCTCAATTTTATGAGCAACAAATACAGGGGTTTTTGATGTGTGTTTGATAAGTTTCAAATCCTTATAAGCAGGGTTTTGCAGAACTTCTTCGGCTTCGGAATAAGCAGATTTTCCATCGATAACAATTTCTTGCGTTTGCGTTGTGCAATATTCACGAATTACTTGTTTAATAATGCTTCCGTCTTCGTGGATAACAGCGGGAGCTTGGGCTGAAAGAGTTTTCTTTTTGATATCCGTCCAAGTTTTATAGAGGAATTTGTAGTCTCTTTCAAGGTTTTCCTTGTCAACATTTTCGCCTGCGGTGCGAACTACCACGCTTCCTGCGGCATCGCTGTGAATTGCGGTGATAATTTCACGAATGCGTTGGCGTTCAGTAATGTTATGAATTTTGCGTGAAATTCCATTACGACTTGGCATATTCGCCATGTAGACGCAATATCTTCCCGCAAGTGATATGTAAGTTGTTAATGTTGCACCTTTGTTTCCGCGTTCTTCTTTAATTGCTTGCACTAACACAAGTTGACCAACCTTCACAATTGAAGAAATGTTATAAGCCTTGTAAAGCCTGTTCAATTCTTTGGCTGGAAGCTCTTTGCCTTCTTCGTCTTTGTCATCGCCAAGTTCTTCAATGTTTTTAATCAACTTCTGCTTTTCTTCAATTGGCAGGTGGAAGTAATCTGGGTGAATTTCAGAGATTGAAAGGAAGCCGTTTTTGTCATTTCCGTAATCAACGAAGGCGGCTTGAAGGGAGTTTTCGACTCTTAAAACTTTCGCAAGGTAAACGTTTCCACGAACATTTTTGTTTCCTGCAACTTGGAAATCGAAGTTTTCAAGTTCGTCGTTTTGTATGTGGGCAATCCGAACATTGTTCGGGAAAAGTGCATCAATTAGGATTTTATCAGACATATATTTTTAAATTTTATTATTTTTTCTTTCAGAGCAAATGATTATTCCATTATAATTGCCGTGAATATGTAATATTCTTGATAAAAAACAAAAGATTGTTTGTCAAGAAAATCCTTTTTTAGTACACAATCGTTATATAACTTGCAAAATACTCTTGACATATAATTTCTTGCACAACATTTTCATTTTTATGTTTTTTCATTAAGCACATGAGTGCAATCTATTTAACACTAATATACCTCCACATTTTTGTCTCAATTTCATTGATTTTACTCATTATTATGCAAAAAACCACTGGTAATGGTTTGTTTACATCGTCGCAAACAAACCCGTTCATGTCTGGCAGTGAAATCACGCA
>CANKQN010000082.1 GCA_947485035.1 Rickettsiales bacterium
GATCAAACCGGTGCAAAATTTGCCCGCAGCGAACTTTTGGGAATTCCAACACAAATTATTATTTCTAAAAAAACTTTGGAAACAAATTGCGTTGAAGTATGCAATCGTTCAACTGGCAAAAAAAACCTTGTCTCAATTAATGATTTACTGAAAGATGGAATATAGCATGCTTTTAAAAAAGCTTGAGAATTTGCGTCAATACATTGTTCTGCATAATGTTGATGGAATTTTTTTAAACACAAACGATGAATACATAAGTGAATATTCAAGCGATGAGTGTAATCTTTTACTTCAGTATACCGGTTTTTCAGGTTCCAATGGTTGTGCAATAATTACACAATATGAAACTTTATTTTTCACCGATGGAAGGTATACATTGCAAGCGAAAAATGAACTTCTGCCGTGCTTTGAAGTGCTTGATATCAAAGACTTCTTTGTCATTCTAGCTGCAAAAAACTTCACACAAATTGTGTTGAATTATAACCTTATAACAACAGATTTTGCCCATAGAATTATTAACGAAAACCCACAATTAAGCCTTATTAATGGCGATTATCACCTAAGGTCAAAATTTCAAAATCGTGGCGTATTTTATCCCGTAAGCGAAAAATTGACAGGATTGTCTTCAATAGAAAAAATTCAGATTGTACAAAACCACCTTAAAGAAAATGGTAAAAATGCTTTTTTAGTGACAAATCCACAAAATGTTTGCTGGCTTTTGAACATTCGGGGAAGCGATGAGGACTTCACGCCCGTGTACAAAACCACGCTGTTGATTACCCGAAATTCATATATTGTTAATCCAAATTTGGAAAAAATCCGCGGAAATGTCTACATTGAAAGCACGATAAACTATTGCAAATTTCACGAATTGAAGTGGGTGACAACCTTCAAAAGCAATAATATTACTGAACTCAAAACTCAAAAAAACCAGCACGAAATTGACGGCGTGGTTAACACACACAAAATTGATGGTCAAATTCTTACGCAATTTCTGCAAGAACTTGAACAAAATTATATGGGATTAACAGAATTTGAAATTGGCGAAAATCTTCTTAAAGCAAGGCAAAAAAGCCCTTATTTCACCACGCCTTCATTTTCAACAATTTGCGGATGCAACGAAAACGGTGCAATTGTGCATTATAATGCTAAAAAAAATTCTTGCAAAATTGTGCAAGAAAACTCAATCATTTTACTTGATAGCGGCGGGCAATTTATCGATAAAACTGCCAAAAAACAGGTTTTAGGCACAACGGATGTTACTCGCACGGTATTTTTGGGTGGAAATCCGCCTGAAGAATACAAAAAATGGTTCACACTTGTTTTAAAGGGACACATTTCCGTTGCAAATGCAAAATTAACAAACGAAACTCTTTCGTATGAAATTGATACACTTGCACGAAAACCCTTGCTGGAACAGGGTTACAACTATAACCACGGAACTGGACACGGTGTTGGTGCCTTCCTTTCGGTGCATGAATCTGGTGCTGGAATTGGTGCAGAAAGTAATTTAAAATTCAAAGCGGGAATGGTGATTTCAAATGAACCGGGTGCTTATTTTGAAGGGAAATTTGGCATTCGCATTGAAAACCTGCTTTTGGTTCGCCAAAATTCTGATTCCACAATGTTTTTCGAAACAATAACACTCGTTCCAATTCAGGAAAAATCAATCAACTTTGATATGTTGACGCATGAAGAAGCCAATTGGGTGCTGGAATATAATGCACGGTGTTTGGAAAATTTGAGGTGGAATTTGTAGTAGAATTTTGATTCAAAACTGCTAAATTTTCGCAAAAATTGCAACCATTTGCGAGATATTCTTGATAAAAATAATACCATCTTCTTTTAAAATTGAAGCATTTTGCGGGCAGATTATCTTGTTAAAACCAAGCTTTTTTGCCTCCTTAACGCGATTTTCCATAAACCTTGCTGGACGAATTTCGCCTGAAAGCCCAATTTCACCAATGAAAACAACATTATGTGGCACTTGTTTTTCTTGCAAAGACGAATAAATTGCAAAGGCGACGGCTAAATCCATGGCAGGTTCGGAAATTTTCAGACCACCGGCAATGTTAAGATAAATATCTTGGTCGTAAAGTTTCAACTTCAAATGAACGGAAAGAACGGCGAGGATCATCGCTAAACGGTTGGAATCGTATCCTACAACATTTCGCCTTGGCATTGGGGAATAAGATTTTGTTGTAAGAGCCTCCACACTCAACAAAATTGACCTTGAACCTTCCATTCCTGCGGTTGTTGTCATTCCAATTCGCTCCGAATTTTCACGACTAAGGAAAATTTCTGATGGATTTTTCACTTCCGCCAAACCCGATTCTAACATTTTGAAAATGCCAATTTCACCAACATTTCCAAAACGATTTTTCATCGATTTCAAAATTCTATACTCACCAGTGTCGTCTGATTCAAAATAAAGAACAACGTCAACCATGTGTTCAAGAATTTTTGGCCCCGCAATTTGTCCTTCTTTGTTTATGTGTCCAATAATGAAAACGCTTACGCCGCATTTTTTTGCAAGGGTAATAATTTCGTTACTACACGCACGAACTTGTGCAATGGAGCCAACTCCCGCTGTAATTTCTTCCATATATACCGTCTGGATTGAATCGATAATTACTATCGCGTTTTTGTTGGAAAGCTGGTGGATTGAAGCCAAAATTGTTGGTAAATCTGTAACATTCAAAAGGTTGATATCGCAATCACTTCCAACAATTCTGTTTGCTCTATCTTTAATTTGAAAAGCAGATTCTTCGCCGGAAATATAAAGAACTGGACAGTTTTTCTTGGAAGCATCGTTTGCAATTTGAAGCAAAAGTGTTGATTTCCCAATTCCGGGTTCGCCGCCAATCAAAATTGCCGATGATGGCATTAAACCGCCGCCTAAAATTCGATTCACCTCCTCAAGTTCAAATTGAAGTCGGTGCGAAGATTGTTCGTTTGTAACATCCATCATGCTCACAAATTCAATTCCGCCATTTTTCTGCGTTGATTTCACAGTTTTCCCAATTTTTTTGCCAATCGTTGTGCGGGGAATTTTGTCCGATGAATCATCAACAATAGTATTCCACGAATTGCAAAATGTGCATTTTCCCGCCCATTTATTATAAGAAGCACCGCATTCGATGCATGAAAATGTCGTCATTTTTTTGTGAAAATACTATTATTTTTTTTATTTTACTCAACACTTCCTTCAACTTCAAACGCAATTTTAACTTCGTCTGAAACAAGCGAAAGACCATATTTAATGCCAAAATCTGAACGCTTAATTGTTGTTGTTGCACTGAAACCTGCGGTTTTTTTCAAAGTAAACGGATGCCTTCCAATTTTGTTGAGTTTCGCCTCCAAAATTACCGGTTTTGTTACACCAATAAGCGTTAAATCTCCGTGAATTTTTGCAATATCATTCGCCATAACTTCCACTTTTGTGCTTATAAATTTCGCCGTTTTGAACTGCTCAACATTGAAGAAGTCTGCACCTTTAAGGTGGATATCAAACGCTTCAATGCCAGTAATAATGCTTGTTGTATCAATTTCAACCTCAACTGATGAATTTTCGGGATTTTTTTTATCAATAAACATTACCCCAGAAGATTTCGCAAATTTCCCATTAGGATTCGAGAACCCAGCATGATTTGCAGACCATGTAATATTGGTATGGAGTGGGTCAAGAATAAATTTTTCACTCTTTGCATTTGCATTCATTGCGGTTAAAAGCGTTATTGTGCAAAACCATGTAATTTTGATAATATCCCTCATTTTGTTCCCGATTAATTATATCAACCATAATGGAAATGAGCGGGTTATTTGTCAAGAAATTAGTTTGGTTGGGGGAAGTTTAACTGGTCAATAACCTGAAAAACTTAACAACCAATACCAATATTGACAATTTGTTCGCATTCATTTTATAGTATTGGCAAAAAACTGCATAGCTGAATTTTTGAAGTATTACCATCTGCAATTTTTTCTTTGCATTCTTGAATAAACTGAGACTTAATGCTATTTGCCATTCTCCCAAACTCCACTCTATCCATTACAGTAAATACATCTGGCGAACCATCACAGTTAAATTTACCGATATCATCACGATGTATAGCAAAATGGAATAATTTTACATCTATTTTTGAAGTATTGCCATAAACATCAACAACCTCTCCGCCTTTCTGGTAAAGAGTAAAATGAACATTTTTATATGCCAATTCACCAAGTCTGCCACGCAACTCCCCAAACACTTGATTGCAAATATAGCTATTCAAAGAATACAAATTTCTAAAATGAGAATCAGAGTAATCGTAATATTCAACAAATGTGCCTTCCGCAGCGGGAACATTGGTAATTACAGCTTTATAACTTGCTTTTCGCTCCATCTCCTTCTTCTGGATTTCCTCAACTCTTCGCCTTCCATCTTCCTCCACTCTTTGTCTTTCAGCTTCCGCCGCTTGCTCTGGTGTAGGGGCGATAAAAGCATTATAACAACGCTCCATACATAAACATAACAATGTCACAACGCATAAATATCCTGCAATTTTAATAATATCCC
>CANKQN010000083.1 GCA_947485035.1 Rickettsiales bacterium
CGAACACGATGTTGAAATCGTGGCAATTTTGTATCCAACAATATGATCGTTTGAATCCTTCGATTGATTACACTTAACGATATATGTTCCATTATAGCTTGGGTTGATATCGCGGCAGTTATATTCTGCCGTTGCATTTGCATCAATTGATGGAACATTTGCGACAAGTTGCTGTGATATTTGAAGCGATTGTGCTGGGCAGGAATTGGAAGCGTCCGTTGTTTGTGGTGTGAATGGAATGAATATGCTGGCGTCACTTTGTGCTGTCATGTTGGCATAACTACACACAAGAATTGTTCCAGATTGAGTATTCTTACCGCACATAATTCCACCAGATGCTGGGTTGTTATCGTCGAATTTTTGATCCATAATTTGTGCCTCGGTGACACTGAATCGTGGAAGTGTAACAGCCCTACCATCAACACCACCAAGAATAAATGAGTTCGCACGAACGCCAGACGGCGTGTTGTATATTACACCAATTGCGATGTCGTCGGAATCTTGAAGTCGTGGAAGGTTAACGCCAACTTTTGGACTAACATTCGTTTCAAGAGTTTCATAATTACCACCAGAAGGCTTTGATATCATTTTGGAGTAGCTCATGTGTGGCCAAAATGCGTTTTGTTCGGCTTCTGATGCAATTTTTCCATCGCCGTTACCATTGACCAGATTTGAATCAATTCTGCGTGAAGCTGATGTCATATCGCCCGGGAAAGCACCGTAGACCGAGTGGAAAGATTCAAAACCCTTGCGATAGTCTTTCATTTCTATCATGGTTTTTGTCGTTTTCGCACGTGTGATGAAGTAATCATAAGCAACATAGCCACCAGATATGATAAAACCAATTACAATCAGGACAATTCCAAGTTCAAGAAGAGTTACACCTTGTGATTTTTCAATCAATTTTTTGTGTGATGCAATTTTTTGAAAGTTCAACCGTAATTTAGCAGTATTCATATATTATCTGTGCTCATAAAAGAGAATACACATATATTTTGTATTTCAAATTTAATTGTCAAGAGATATTTATTATGCTTCCACAACATTCCCATATTTCAACCAATACTCATATTTAAACGCCTTAGATGACTACACAACAGAATAATGAAATAAAAAAATTGCATAATTTGAACGAATTTCTTTTCGAAAGTTTTAAAATTTTATCGCCCGCAAGTGAATTTATCCCAAACTGGCATATAGATATTCTATGTCAAATGTTACAAGCGACTTACAGTGGCGATATTAACCGCTTAATTGTTTGCATGCCACCAAGATACATGAAATCTTTGTGCATTTCGACAGCCTTCCCTGCGTGGGTTTTATCGAAGAATAACGCAGAAAAAATTATCGTTGCAAGTTATGCAATGCCACTTGCGGAAAAACTTTCGGTTGATACGAAGTCTGTTATGGAATCGGATTGGTACAAAATAGCATTCCCAAAAGTTAAGTTTGTTAAAAGTGTTAATTCTAAAAAAAAATTTTTAACAACACTTGGCGGGTTTCGTCTTGCAACATCGATAAACGGAAGTTTGACTGGCGAAGGATGTGATATTTTGATTGCGGACGATCCTCAGAAACCAATTAGCATTGGAAGTAAGAGGTATCGCGATAAAACATTTGACTGGCTATCAAACACATTTTTCTCTCGTTTAAACAACAAAAAAGAGGGGAAAATTATCATAGTAATGCAACGCCTTCATGCTGATGATATTATTGGAAGACTTACGGGAAATAAAATTCAAGATCAACTTTTGCAAGAAATCGACGACTGGACGGTTCTTTCTCTTCCCGCAATTGCAAAATATGACGAGGCATATCGCAAAAAAAACGAAGCCCTCAACCCACAAATGGAAGATATCCCAACACTTATTCAATTGCAAAAACAAATGGGAGACTATCATTTTAATGCACAATATCAACAATCACCAAACACAACTGGCACGGGATTCCTCAAAAAATCGCAAGTGCATATTTTACACGAAAATGTTGATGTTGAATCTGGGGTTTTTATCAGTGTTGATAGTGCGTTCAAAAGCGGAGAAAATAACGATTTCACAGCAATTTCAATTTGGACGGAGGGATATTACGATGGAAAATCAACGCTTATTTTATTTGATGTGTTACTGCAAAAACTTGAATTTAGCGAACTTCTTGCGTTGTTGAGGAAACTATTTTCGCAATATTTTGTGCATCAAATGTTAATCGAAGACAAAGGCAGTGGAATTAGTTTGATTCAAAATTTACAACGAGAATTTGGTTCAAAAATTTTACCAATAAAGGCAAATTTACCAAAAGAAGTGCGCTTTCTTTCGTGCATTTCATACATTGAAAGTGGCGATGTTTTGTTTCGCAAGCAAATTTCTCAAGATGTCTTCACGCAATTATTCGAATTTCCACATGGAAAACACGACGATGCAGTCGACTCAATTTCGCAATTTATCATTTGGTATTTTGCAAAAATGAGAAGTATGGCATTGCCTCGCATGTATTCATTCTAAGAAAGTGCTTCATCAACAATTGCTTTTTGTTCTTTTGCGTGAACAGAGGCAAAACCTGTTGCAGGAGACGGCGAAGCCTTTCTGCCACAAAATTTAACCGCAATATCAGTAGCATCTTGAAGGTAGTCGCGAATAAACGACCAAGCACCCATGTTTTTAGGCTCTTCTTGAAGCCAGATTATTTCTTTCGCATTTTTAAATTGTGCAAGAGTAGTCTTTAATAAATCTGCGTTGAATGGATAGTATTGTTCAATACGGATAATTGCAACATCAGAGTTACGGGCATTACGCTCAGCAAGGATATCATAATAAACTTTACCGCTTGTAATCACGATTTTTTTTGCTTTTGTGTTTTCATCTGAAATAATTTCCTTAAATTCACCATTGATGAAATCGCTTGCGGTTGAAGTTACAAGTGGGTGTCTTAAAAGTGATTTTGGAGACATTATCACGAGTGGTTTTCGAAACGGCATTTTAACTTGGCGGCGTAGAATATGGAACAAGTTCGCAGGTGTTGTGCAGTTGGCAACAATCATATTATTTTGCGCGCAATATGCAAGAAAGCGTTCAAGCCTTGCTGATGAATGTTCAGGACCTTGACCTTCAAACCCATGTGGCAAAAGATTCACAAGTCCGTTCATGCGAAGCCATTTGTCTTCACCGGAAGATATGAATTGATCATAAATTGTTGCTGCTCCGTTGGCGAAATCTCCGAATTGACCCTCCCAAATCACTAAATGTTTTGGGTCATTCATTGCATAGCCATATTCGTATCCAAGAACTCCGTATTCCGAAAGAATTGAATTGTAGACATAATATTGTGCCTGACCTTCTTCAATATTATTAAGCGGAAAATATTTTTTTCCGTCTTTTTGGTCAATATAGACAGAATGCCTGTGCGAAAATGTGCCTCTTTCGCAGTCTTCACCCGAAAGGCGAACATTATGTCCTTCCAAAACAAGCGAACCGTAGGCAAGTAATTCAGCAGTTCCCCAGTCAATATCTTTTCCTTCAAGAAGTGCTTTTTGACGAGATTCCAGAAGTTTGCGAACTTTTGGATTGATATCGAAATTTTCAGGAACACGGGAAATTGCACCGCCAACTTTGTCAAAAATTGTCTGTGAAATCTGTGTTTTGTTAAAGTCAAAGAACTCTTTTTCATCGCTTAAAATCTTGATATCAGACCATTTACCCTTCAGCCAGTCAGCTTCAGTTGGTTTGTATGTTTTGGATTTCTCAAATTCCAACTCCATTTCAGAAACAATTCTCGCTTCCAAATGTTCAAGAGCTTGTGCGTCAAATTCGCCAGAAATTCTTGACTTATAAACCTGTGCGGGTGTAACCATTTCCTTGATTTTCCCATACATAACAGGTTGTGTGAAAAGCGGTTCATCACCTTCGTTGTGTCCGTATTTTCTGTATGCAAACACCTCAATAACGACATCTTTTTTGAATGTTTGGCGGTAAAGTGCAGCAATTTTTGAAACTTTAATAATGGAGTCAACATCGTTTCCATTCACATGGAAAACTGGTGCTTCAATAACCTTTGCAACATCTGTGCAGTATTGCCCTGAAAGACCTTCCGATTGCACCGCTGTGAAACCAACTTGGTTGTTAATTGCAATGTGAATTGTTCCACCAACTCCATAACCAACAAGGTTCGCCATTTGGAAGCATTCATAAACAATGCCCTGCCCTGCCATGGCTGCGTCTCCGTGAATTAAAATTGGCAAGGTTTCTGTAGTATTTCCTTTTTCGTCTTGTCGTGCCCTTGCACGCCCCATAACTACTGGGTTCACGGCTTCTAAATGTGATGGATTTGGCGTTAGAGTAACATAAAGCTCCTTGTTGTTCAAAAGTGTGCGAGTTTTCGCATAACCAAGGTGATATTTCACATCTCCCGAACCTGGTGTGCCAGCGGGAATTGAAGATACACCCGCAAATTCTGAAAAAATTGCGTGGTATGGCTTGCCAGTTGTGTGCACAAGCGTATTCAAACGCCCCCTGTGTGCCATTCCTAAAATAACCTCCTTGGCCCCGCCGTTGCTCGC
>CANKQN010000084.1 GCA_947485035.1 Rickettsiales bacterium
ACATCAAACCTTGCATAGTGGAAAATTTTTGTGATTGACTGGTCCTCCAAAACTTTCTTCAAATTTGGTGCGGAATAATCGGTGCCGTCGAATTTTACGAAATAGACATTTTGCTCGGAATCAGAAATTTGTACCAAACAAAGGCGATCACGCACAATATTTAAGCCAAGTGCTTCGGTATCAATAGCAATTGAGCCAACAAAACCCATTTCGGGTGGAAGGTCGTTATGAAAAATATTGTGCAGTTTCATTTTGAGATAAAAAATATTATCAATAATAATTCCGCAAAAGTTGAATTGTCAAGCTCAATTACAAAGTTGTAAAGTTACAAAAGAAAAACTTCGCACGCAATTGAATCGAAATTCGCAAGCCCAATAATCCCATCGGCAATTTGCATTTCTTTTGTATAAACAAAATAATTCACTCCAACAACTTCAATTGGAAAATTTCGCGAAGAAAGAACAACACTGAACGCACGCAAATTCGTGCCTGAATTTACAAAAACTCCACTTCTAATTGCAACTTGTTCCTTCCAAGAAAATAAAATATCGCCATTTGTTTGCAAAAAATTTTCCACATTTTGCACTTTCCACTGTGAAATTCCTAATTTTTGCGGTAAAAATTCCACAGAATCCGTTGTTTCAAGTGTTTTTCCATTTTGCACGAATTTAAAATAAAGCTTGGAAACATCAAACGGTAATTCAACGCGATTAATATACCCCGAAAGTAAAACAAACCTTTTGCCGTCCGTTATTGTTTCAATTTCACTTCCAAACCTTGCACGAAGAAGGTGCGAAAGTTCGTAAACGCCATCTCCAAGTTTTTTTACATCACGAAACGCACAAATTTCATTCCCAATAATGCACAAATTCTTCATTGCGAAAAAGTCCAAATCGGAAATGGATTTCAACTCCTGTCCAGAGACCTCAACCGTTATTGTATTAATTTCGTCCGTTGCTGTAAAGTCAACCTCAAAATCGGTTCCATCAAGAACCTTCCCCATTGTAGCATTTGCGTCTTCGTCAAAAATTTTAATGTAACTTCCGTCTTTTTCAGTTGAATAATAAACCGCCATTCCGCCCGCTTGAACATTTTTGAACGCAAACCACAGTGGAAAAGTTCCATCAACACAGCCTTTGTTAGTAAAGTTATTTATATCAATTATTTCATAAACAATTGGCTGAATTTGTGTAACTTCCTTCAAAGAAACCTTGCCATCAACAACAATAATGTTTTGCGAAATGATATCAAGCAAAACCCTTTGCATTTTCACAAACTCAACTTCAATATTCGTTCCATCAAAATGAAATTTTTCAACAAGACCAACAATTTCGTTTTCTCCGTCAAAAAAATTAATCAAATTTCCAACATTAATTTTCAGATACTCTTGCGTTGAAGGAAGTGTAATTTTTTGCATTGTCATTGAATTTAAAAACACCAGAACTTTTCTTGCAAGGTTTTGTGCGACGGATTCACTCAAAACAAATGGCACGGCAAACGAAAATTCTCCTCCACTTTTGGAATCATCGCCAACATGAATTATTGATGTTGCACAATTGCGTTCTACATTATAAAAACTCAAAATCACTTTTGAAAACATAATACCCGATGATGACGAAACATTTAAAATTTCCGCCTTTGCTTCGTCAATAACAATGTTTTCACTTAAAATTGTAACAGATTTCAAATTTCGCATTGAATCAACAACAATTTTACCGTTTTCTTGAAAAATTCTTAAATTATAAAGCAACAAAACCCAGCCAATAATTGCCTTATACGAAACCAAACCCTTCAAAACAACGCCATTCATAACACCGTTCACATCACGAATTTCATAATTTTGAATCCCTGCACGAATTAAAAGAAACTCAACTAAATCACTCACTTGACAAGACATAACCTTCCCATTCAACCAGTGTCCGAATTGCCAATTGGAACAGTCAGACCAAACATCTGTTTTCAAGGGGAAAAATGGGAATGGACGAGCGTCCCATGTCCACACAAACTTGTTTTCAACAATATCGCTGTTTTGTGACCAGAAATTTTCCGTTGAAACAATTGCATCGCTTTGAGCTTGAAAATCAACCATACCCTTCGAACCCCTTGGAAATGCAGACTCACTTGATGTTACATCGTGAAAAACATTTGGTTGATTTGTGCATAAATCAACCGATGGAAACCCGTATTCCATAAACCAAACTTTCTTCATTTTTGGTTTCCATAAAGTCTTCGTCCCATCGTAATTTATATGTTCGTTTTCAATAAACCACCTAATATTTTTCCACGCCCATTCTTGCGAAAGCGGAAACTTCTGCGTCCTTTCCCAATTATAATAAAAATCCCAGCCTTCGCCAGAATTCCAGCCGTTTTCAATTTCTGAAATTAATGGTTGAGACGATTTTTCCGTCAAAGGAAAATAAGCATCAAGACCAATAAAATCAATGTTTGAATTCGCCCAAAGTGCGTCCATATTGTAAAACCCGCCGTCTATGTGGTGATACTCACTCCAATCCGCGGCATAAGTCAATTTCGTTGAAGTTCCAACAATTGAACGAATGAAATTTGCCAAAGAACAAAATTCATCAACGGCAGGAAATGTATTTTGATGGTTAATTTTCGTCAACCCAACCATTTCGGTGCCAATAACGAAGCAGTCCACCAAACCCTTCGTTAAATTTGCATAATGTTTGATAAATGCGTTGTAACCATCGCTTTTGTGGAAAAAATTCGCAATTTGCAAAACATCACCCGTAAGCCGTCCACGCCACGGTTTTTGGTCGCAGTCCATCATAAGCATTGGTGTGAATGCAACTTTTAAGCCGCGGTTTTTAAGCTCCTTCAAAAGTGCGATGACCGAACAATCGCTTGGCGTGCCACCATAGCGTAAATTACCGTTTGAATCTTTTCCAACAACCCTTGCTTGCGTGCGTTTTTTTCCGACAACAGTCCATTCATCTGGCAATGTTACCATATTATAATCATTATATTCACACGCAGGAAAAATTGAACAATTAGCAATATCCATAGAATCTCCAAACCAGTTCACAATAACCGAAACCCATTCCAAGTTTGGAAGTTGCGATTGAAGTTGATCCAAAGAAACAAGAACATCTGCTTTGTTTGAATTGTTGTTCGCATTAAGAACTTTCTTGGAATCTTGAAGTAGAACATCTCCGTTTTTTGTTCCACGAACTTTGTATTTTGTGGTAATTTGTGTGTGATAGCAGAATTCCCCACTTGCAGGAATTAAAGTTACGCCTTTTATCACATTATTGATAGATTTTGGGTTATATTTTGAAATATTCCTTTGCACGGTGAATGTAAATTTTGGCATTGCAGTGCCAAAATCGGAAATTGGGAATTGTTCGAAAACGATATAACAAAGTCCTTTGAATGCAAGGTTTTTGTCTTTTGCAATGATTGCATCAACTGTTTGCGTTTGGGTTCCTTTGTAAAAGGAATGCTTGTATTTTGTAAGGTCAATAACTTGTCCATTAACGCAAACTTCTAAAAGTTCGTCAATTTCCCCTTCGCAAATTCCAATTGCAAAATCCATTTTATACACAGTGCTAAATGTTGCTGCTTTTGGTTTGTTAATGCCAAAACCTGAAAGCAAATTCGTTCCCATGGAACCAGCATCCAGCATGTTTTGAATGAAGGAATAATCAAACGAATTTTTAATTGTAATGCCATCATTTTGAATTACCTGCGATGTTAAATTATTATACCATACAACATTTCCCGCCAATGTTGCTTTCCCAAAAACAAGTGGAATTCCTGAATTTTCACCGTTTCCTTGGGTAAGAATATCACCAGCGCCTTTCAAACTTTCTTGAAGAGAGTGAAACTTTTGGAAATCCTGCGATTGTGCCCCAGCAATAACAGATGGCAATGTCTTTATTGCGGAATCAAGTGAGTTTGAAATTAAAGAAACAATTCCCTGCATGTATTTTATAATAATTTAAAGCAATTATAAATAATAGTAGTGAATTCGTGGAAGCATATAAATGTGTTTTGAAATATTTTCCTTGATTTTTCAATTATTGCCCGCAATGGTAATTTTATTAATTAACTTTTTAAGTTATGTCTTATTTTTTAGGGGGAAACGGCATTAATGCCACGCATACTGTTGTTGATAGCCTCGTTCCAATGGTTATTGAGCAAACAGGCAAAGGTGAAAGATCTTTTGATATCTACTCCCGCCTTCTTCGTGAACGCATTATTTTTGTTACGGGGCAAGTTGAAGACCACATGGCTTCATTAATTTGTGCTCAATTGCTTTTTTTGGAATCGGAAGACCCTGAAAAAGATATTTACCTTTACATAAATTCCCCGGGCGGTGTTGTGACAGCTGGGCTTTCAATATACGACACAATGCAATTCATTAAACCAGACGTTGTAACAATTTGCATGGGTCAAGCTTGTTCAATGGGATCGCTCTTGCTTGCTTCGGGTGCTGCTGGAAAAAGATATTGCCTTCCAAATGCAAGAGTCATGATTCACCAACCATCAGGTGGGGCAAGGGGTCAGGCTACTGA
>CANKQN010000085.1 GCA_947485035.1 Rickettsiales bacterium
CATAAGCGATATAGATTCAAACGCCTCAACACAAGCATCATTTAATAAAATTCAAGATGAAAACCTAGAAAAAGAAGCGTACAATATTAATTTGCTTAACAAAAAACACCCAAGTTTACAAAAAGTGCAAGAAGATGCACAAAAAATATTGCAAGCACAAATGCAAAATATTGATAACACCATGCCAAAACAAATGGGTCATAGAAAATTATCATTGACAATAAATGACACAACCAGCATACAATCCACAACAATAACACCAACCCCACTATCAAAAAAAGAAGAAACAACGATTGCAAAATAAATGTTCAAAACACCGAAATTTTGGCACGAAAAAACCATTAAGTCAGCAATAATTTCGCACGCACTTTTACCATTCAGCTGTCTGTTTTTGCTTGGTACAAAAATTCGCAAAATGAAATCTATAACGCATAAAATTGGAGATAAATTCGTTATATGTGTTGGAAATGCTTCGCTTGGCGGGAACGGAAAAACGCCCGTAACTATTGCACTTTTTGAGGAACTATCACACGTTTTTGCGGGTGAAATCTGTGTTGCAAGCAAGGGTTATGGCAGGCTTACAAAGGGCTTTCTTGCCGTTGAAAAAAATATGAGCCCCATACAAATTGGCGATGAGCCAGCGTTGATATCACAAACTGCACCCGTTTATCTTTTTACGAAAATCAAGGATATTATTCAAAATATTCACAAAATTAAAGAAAAAATTATTATTATGGACGATGGACTTCAAAATCCGAATTTCCACAAAAATTTTACACTATTGATCGTTGGAGAAAAGCTTTTTGGCAATGGAAAAATTTTTCCCGCTGGTGCAATGAGAGAAACCTCCTCAGATGCAATTGCGAAGTCGGATATTGTGGTTTTCACGGGAAACGCGGTTACAAAAACGGGAAATACATCGTCATATTTTGCAAAATCACGCTTTGAAACCACGCTTTCACCACAGGAAGTTGTGGCGTTTAGTGGTCTTGGTCATAATGATAAATTTAAAAAATCGCTTACAGAGCAAGGGTTTGTTGTGAAAAAATTCTTTGAATTTAAGGACCACCATCAATACACAAGCTCCGAAATTGAGGACATAATCAAAAAAAGTGGAAATTTACCAATAATCACAACTGAAAAGGACTGGGTAAAGCTTGAAAATTCACAAAAAAACCAAATTCACACGCTAAAACTCAAGTATATTCTTCATGCTGAAATTATTGAAATCATTCTTCGCAAAATAAATGAAGAAAAGTAATAAAAAAGCTTTACAAACTGGTTTTTTTATGATATACATTGGTAATCGTAATTTTTTAAAATAGAAATATGTCTGGAATATTCAAAATTGGCGGCTATGTAATAGCGCCATCGCACGGGCTTGGAAAGCTTGTAAACAAGGTTACTCAAACAATTGGCGAAAGGGAGCTGGAATTTCTTGAAATTCACTTCGAAGAAGACAAAATGAAAATGATGATTCCCTTCCACAAGGCGAAATCTGGCGGTATACGAACGCTTGTTTGCAAGGATGAAGTTGAAAAACTTTACACCACCTTAAAAGAAGATTCCCGTGGAATGCGTGTTATTTGGAGTAAACGCTCACGCGAATATAACAAAAAAATTCTTACTGGGGATATTTTCGCCATTGCGGAAGTCGTGCGTGATTTATACCGCAACACTAACAACCCAAACAGGTCATATAGCGAGCGTGTAATTTTCGAAAAAGCCCTTCAACGCATGGTTGCTGAACTTGCAATTGTCACAAGCACAACGATTGAAGACATGGAGGAAAAAATTCTTGATATGCTTGGAAAATACCATGAAACCTATCAAGACACATTCGACGGCGAGGAAGTTTTCGAATCTGAAGAAGAATTTGAAGCGCTTCCACAAGGAATTTAGTGCATTATTTTGCGAATTTCAGTTGAAGAAATTGCCTTGGTTTTGCGAAAAATTATCGCAATTTTTTCTTTTCGCAAGTGCGATTTTGTAAGAATTTTGTGAATGTTATACCCTCCTCTATTCACGAAAACCAAATTCACATTGCTTAAAATCCACTCAAAACCCTTCCATTTGTGGAAATGAAGAAGGTTGTCTGTGCCTAAAATAAAAAAAATTTGGTCATTTGGATAAAGCTTTTTCAATAATTGCACCGTGAAAAATGATTCCGCAACGCGAAATTTTTCCTCAATCGTGGAAACTTTCATCCACGGTTTTGTTGCAATTTGTTTGAGGATTTTCGCGCGAACATCAATCCGTGCAAGGTTTTTCCCGCTTTTAAACGGGTTTTGTGGTGTAACTAAAAAGTGCAAAGAATCAAGATTTAATTCTTTTTTTGCAAAAACCGACGCTTGAATATGACCTTCATGTGGCGGGTTAAACGAACCACCTAAAATACCAATTCGCATATTTCAAATTTAAAATGGCGTGTTTTCGTAATTGCGTCCAGATTGTACAATGTTTGCAAGGTTATCAAAACGAGTTGTCGCATTGTCAAAACGCAAAAACGCCGTTCCAATTGGTCCATTTCTGTGTTTTGCAATAATCACCTCCGCCGTTCTTTCAATAGCTGCATATTTATCGCCATTTTGTGCCATCCATTGGTTGTATTGTTCAATATTTTCCTTCGACGGCATCGAACGCTCCATATAATACGCCTCCCGATACAAAAACATGACGATATCCGCGTCTTGCTCAATCGAACCGGAGTCCCTCAAATCCTGTAATTGCGGGCGTTTATCATCGCGAGACTCAACATTACGCGAAAGCTGTGAAAGTGCAATCAACGGAATTTTAAATTCCCGTGCAATCGCCTTCAAATTTTGTGTGATATCCGAAATTTCTTGCACGCGGTTGTCTTTTGCCTTACTCGAAGACCTCATCAGCTGCAAATAATCCACAACTGCAAAGGCAATATTATGCTTGCGTTTCATTCGGCGAATTTTTGTGCGAAGCTCTGGAATTGAAATCGCGGGCGTATCATCAATTACAATTGGCGTTGATCCAAAATCGTTCATCGCACCCATAATCACGCTAAATTCACCATCTGTGACCATTCCAGACGCAATTTTATTACTTGGAACCCCAGTTTCAACGGCAATCATACGATTCACAAGTTGTTCGGCTGACATTTCCAGTGAAAAAACCGCAACCGCCTTGCTGTCCTTTCGCACAGATTTTGCCGCATTCAATGCCATTCCAATCGCAAGAGCCGTCTTCCCCATTGATGGACGACCGGCGAGAATTATTAAATCGCCATCACTCCAACCAGAAATTTTTGCGTTGATATCGTGATAACCGGTGTCAATCGCAAGTTTCGTGCCATACTTTTTGATATGTTCAATTTTATTTAAAATACCTGAAAATACATTTGAAATTGTTACAAAATCCTGCACTTGCTTGTCTTCCATAATATGATAAAGCCTTTCTTCAAGGTTTTGCACGGCATCGTGTGGATTTTCATTTTGTGAAACCTCCGGAACAAATTCCTGCACGGCTTTGATGGCTTCTCGTTTTTGATACAAATTGCGAATTAATTCGGCCTTTTGAATTACATTGTAAATCGCAATTGAGTTAATGTATTTTGCAACGCTTTCGGTCAGCACATCTTCGATGGGTTTGTCGATGGCAAAATTTGGTCTTGACATTCGAATGTACTGGGCGATTGAGTGGGGATCTGCTGTTCGCGAGCGAGCAACAAGCACGCTACAAGCTGAATAAATTTCTTGAAAAATATTATTCGAAAAGGCTTTTTCGCTTAGAATTGCCGAAACATTATCAAAATTTTCATTATTTAAAACGATATAGGCAATCACCAGCTCTTCTGCGTGGTAATCTGCAAGATTTTCCTGCATAATATTATTTCAGTTTTTCTCTAATTTCACGAATGTTTTGCAAGTGTTTTACTGTGACCAAAACGGCAATCATCAAAAGGAACGATGCATCTTGGAATGTTCTTGTAAAAATTGCGATTTGAAGTGCGGATATTGCAATTGTTACGCATGTTACGACGGATGCTAGTCCAACTTTTTTGAAAATTACCATAACTGAAAGCCAAAATGACATAAAAATTATTGCGAGTGGTGGGTATAGTGCAAAAATGCAAGCAAATGAAATTGCTACCGATTTTCCACCTTTGAATTTGAGATATATGGAAAATGAATGACCTAAAATCGCCGCACCGCATATCAATAATTGAGCATCGTGAGAGACATGTAGGAATAAATCCGCAGGTATTAAGACCGCAAGACCTTTTAAAAAGTCCAAAAGAAATGTTGACATTCCAGCAACTTTTCCACAATTTCTTGTGACATTTGTTGCACCGATATTTCCAGAGCCAACCGTTCTTATATCAAGACCGTAAAACAATTTGGAAATTATAAGACCAAATGGTATAGATGATATTAGATAAGATGCGATTGGCAACAGAATATATGTTATCATTTTTCTCCTGAAACTTTTTTAGAAACGAATTTTTCTTTAATACGAGACTGTTTAGCGGAGCGATTACGAAGGTAGTAAAGCTTAGCGCGTCTAA
>CANKQN010000086.1 GCA_947485035.1 Rickettsiales bacterium
AGTAGCTAAACGGGAAGGAAAGTACATGATATATGATATATATGAGGATATAATTATGGTTGCAAGAGATAGAGATGGAGTTCAAATCCCAAACCACATTCAATATTGGATAAAACTTACAATCAAAGAGAACGCACCGCAAAAATCTTTCCTTGACAAAACAATAATGATTGGTAAAAAAATAGGAAAATATATATTGAGCCATGTTCAAAAGCATTAAGGAATTCACATTATCCGTTCAAAAAAGCCCGTCATCACTTGTGGAAATTGTTTCGCATTATAACGAAAAAATTGCTAAATCTGAACTTAATGCGTTTCTTACGCCAACTCCCGAACTTGCGGTTGAAGGGGCGAAAACAATCGCAAAAAAAATCGAGACAGGCGAAAATTCCGTTCTGTGCGGTCTTCCCCTTGCAATTAAGGACGCCTTCTGCACGCAAGGAATTCGCACGACTATGGCTTCAAAAATGCTTGAAAACTTCGTTCCGGAATACACCTCCACCGTTGTTGAAAACCTTCAAATTAACGGAGCAATCTGCCTTGGAAAGACAAACATGGACGAATTTGCAATGGGATCTTCCGGAAAACACAGTGCATTTGGTGCAACAATTTCCCCGATAAAAATGGAAGGATCAAACGAAAATCTTGTTCCGGGCGGGTCGTCATCTGGTTCCGCAGCAGCAGTTGCAGGCGGACTTTCCCTTGCCGCACTTGGAACGGACACGGGCGGTTCGGTGCGTCAACCTGCTTCACTTTGTGGAATTGTCGGTTTCAAGCCATCTTACGGAAGATGTTCGCGATTTGGAATGATAGCCTACGCATCATCGCTTGACCAAGCTGGTTTTCTGACTAAAACGGTTGAAGATTCCGCCCTGCTTTTCAACCTTACAAACGGAATTGACGGCAAAGATTCAACCCTTGTCAACCTTCCAAAACACGATTTTTCGCAGGTTTCAAGAGGCATTAAAGGCAAAACGATTGGCATTCCAAAAGAATTTGAAATGGACGGAATTGACCCTCAAATTGTTAAGGCGTGGGGTGAGGCTCGCAAGAAATTGGAGCTTGAAGGTGCAAATATTGTTGAAGTTTCACTTCCACACGCAATGGATTCTATCAAAGTTTATTACTTTATTTCCACTGCGGAAGCTTCTTCAAATTTAGCACGATACGACGGCATAAAATATGGTCATCGCACTCAAAAAGCCTTCAAAACCATTGAAGAAATCGTTTCGCATTCGCGTGCAGAGGGCTTTGGTGCGGAAGTTAAAAACCGAATTTTGGTTGGAACTCGAAACCTTTTAAGCGATTCTTACAAAGAAAATTACGAAAGAATTTTGAAACTTCGCCGAATAATTAAGCACGAATTTGAGCAAGTTTTCCAAAAATGTGATGCAATTCTTTGCCCAACAACACCGAATCTTGCCCTCACATTTGATCAAACACAAACCGAACTTGAAGAATATATCAACGATATTCTAACCGTTCCAGTCAACATTGCAGGGCTTCCAGCAATTTCCGTGCCATTTGGAAAAGCTACCTGTGGACGACCGATTGGTATGCAAATAATTACAAAAGCGTTTGACGAAAAAACCCTGTTTGAAGTTGCACTTTCGCTTGAAACTTCTGTGTAATTATAGTGAAATTCTGCAGTAATTTTCGAATTTCCCACTAAAGGATTTAATCTTTATATTGTAAAACTTTAAAAGCTTTACTTCAAAAGTTTCACTTTTAGAGTTCAGCTCAATAAATAGAAAATTCGCATAACTTTCGTGAATTTTTATAACTTCGGGAAAATTTTTCAGGAACTCAATCATTTCAACCTTGCTTTTTTCGTTGAGCAAGCACCTTTTTGCAATATCCTCACTTTTGATATTTTCAAGCAGGTTTATCCCAATTTGTGCCGTTATTGAATTCACATTGTACGGGGCTTTTACTTTTAATATTTCACTTTTAAAGCTCGTGAAAACAAAACCAAGACGAATGCCCGCAAGACCAAAAAATTTCGAAAGAGTTCTTGTCACGAAAAGGTTTTGAAAGGTTTGGATATGTGTAATCATCGATTTCTGACCGGAAAATTCAACATAAGCTTCGTCAACAATCACGATAGTTTTTGGCAGATTTTGGATTATCTTTAGAACATCATCGCTGCTTGTAATTCCGCCGGTTGGTGCAAGCGGGTTTGGTAAGAACAGCATTTTTGCTTCGCATTTCTGACAAAAATCGATAAGATTTTCAACATCAAGCGTGAAGTTTTCAGTCAAATTAAATTCCAAAACATTCATTCCGCAAGCAGTTGCGTAGTTTTTATACATTGAAAAAGTTGGGTTCAAAACAACAATATTTTCACCAACATTGCCAAAAGTTCGAATGATTAAATCAAGTCCTTCATCACTTCCATTGGTTGGAATTATCAATTCTGAATTGACTTCATAGAACTTTCCTGCCAAGTTTATAAGATTTTCAACAACTATTTCAGGGTAAAAATTCAGTGGAAAATTACAATTTTGGAGCAAAATTTCCATTGGCAGAATTGGCGATTGCGATTCGTTATTGTGCAGACGCTTCACATTTGAATGCTTTACTTCAAAAGCATAACTTTTAATGTTTTGCACAAACTTATTCATTCTACCGTTCATATCGCTCAAAAAGTGTTATACTGTACTAGTACGCTATAACAAATAAATGTCAAATAAAAAAATATTCAAGAAGCAAAATTGGCAAATTCTTTCGATAAAAAATCTTGCAATCCCTTTTACTTGTTAGCTTTGTTGTAAATTTATAGGCTTTTCATTTTGTATCACTGTACTAGCACGCTATAACAAAATGCTTGACATTGTAATTTTGTATCACTGTACTAGTACACTATAGCACTTTATTTGAAAAATGTCAGAAAAAAATCCTTTGCCGTTAAATATCTTAAAAGTTCTAACCAAAATTACTGACGAAGAAACTATGGCACGCCTGCTTTTTGACCTTGCAACTCCGCAAGAACTTAAATCTCTTCAAGAGCGCCTAACAATTTTTTCGCTTTTAATTCAAGGACTTTCCTACCGCGAAATTGCAAAAAGAGTGCCATCCTCCATCGCTACAGTTTCAAGGGTCTCACGCTTCGTAACCAAAGAACCGCACGGTGGATATCGTTTTTTAGCAGAAAATATCGCAAGTTTTACCCCTGAAAATGCTTAAAATTGCCGTTCAAAAAAGCGAAAGAATTTCAAAACCATTTTTGGAGCTTCTTGCTCAGTGCGGGTTGAAAGTTGAGGGTGCAAATTCCAAGCTTTACTACAAATTTGACCAATTACAAATTGAGCTTTTCTTTATTCGTGGTTCAGATATACCCACACTTTTGAAGGAAAATTTTGACATAGCAATTCTTGGAAAAGACAGTTTTTTGGAATATAATTTGCCCGATTTTTGTGAAATTGTAAAAAATCTTGGCTTTGCAAAAGCACGTCTTTCTTTTGCAGGGCAATATTCTGAAAAATTCACAAAAAATGACCTTAACAGCAAGAAAATTGCAACATCGTATCCACAAATTTTGCAAAATTATCTTCAAAAAAACCAAATTGATGCACAAATTGTAGAAATGCAAGGCTCGGTTGAATCTTCAATTAAACTTGAAATTTCCGACATGATTTTGGATATAATCCAAACCGGTTCAACACTTTTACAACATTCATTGTGCGAATATTTTCCAATTATGGAGCTTGAAGCGGTTATGATTTCAAAAAAAGGCTTTAGCTCGCAAATTTTGGAAAAACTTATGTTTCGAATTAACGCAGTGTTGAACGGAAAGCCATGTAAATATGTCATGTTCAACTTGCAAAAAACCCTTGTGGAGACAGTCGTTTCGCTACTTCCCGCGGGAAAGTCTCCCACTATTTTAAACCTTGCAAATCAGAACTTCTGTGCCATTCACACCCTTTGTAACGAGGATGAAATTTGGGAAATTTGTGAAATTTTACAAAAAAATGGTGCAATGGATATTCTCATAAGCGATGTAAACCTCCGATTTTTATAAAATTTCATGCAAAACATTATTAACAACATAAAAAATCAATGCCTTGAAAACGGGCAACCTGCACTACTTTCTTTCACGCAGGAATTTGATAAAACGAGCCTCCAAACATTCATTTTCGAAGTCCCATACAATATTGAGCTTCCAAAAGAACTTATGGAAGCAATTATAATTGCAAAAAACAACATTTTTAAGTTCCACAAAGCAGAACACGAAAAGCTTCTTTCATTTGAAAAAGATAAAATTGAAACGACACAAGGAATTGTTTGCTGGAAGAAATTCACGCCAATTGAAAAAGTTGGAGTTTATGTGCCATCAAAGTTGTTTTCAAGTGTTTTAATGAACATAATTCCAGCACAAATTGCAGGTTGTAAAAACATTATAGTTTGCACACCACCAAACCCAAGCGAAGAAATTCTGTTTACGCTGAATCTTTTAGGTATTGAGGAAATTTACACCATTGGCGGTGCACAAGCAATTTTTGCAATGGCTTACGGCATTGGTGAAATTCCAA
>CANKQN010000087.1 GCA_947485035.1 Rickettsiales bacterium
AAAATATTCCGAGCGTGAAATCGTCGCAGACTGAGCAATGTTAATCAATGCCGTTTTTACCATTTCGTCTTTTGTCGATGTTTTGAATGTTATATCGCCGTTTGAATGACTTTCAGCTAGCATTTTTGCGATACTGTCCGAAGCCTCATTGGATAGAGTATAAAACGAAATTCCACGAGCATCGAGACTCTCCGCAGAATCGGCGTGAATAGCAATCATAAGCGAACCCTTATAATCTTGTGCGAATTTTCGGCGTTGAACGAGGGTGAGATAGGAGTCCGACTGGCGTGTCAAAAGTACATTATATCCCATGTTTTTCAAGCTTGTGCCAAGTAAAATTGCATATTGAAGCGTCAATTCCTTTTCAATCGTGCCCATAATGCCAGTCGTTCCAGGGTCTTTTCCACCGTGTCCAGCGTCAATTATCACCATTTTTGTTTTGCGTTTTTGAATAGAATTCTTACTTGATGCCACTTTTTCAAGAATGTGATCCAGCTTATCACGACCACTTATTTGAGCAATTCTTCCAAGAATTTCGTCAAGCTGCATTTGACTTGAAGCCTCGCTAGTTATCACAATTCCTTCTGGGATATGCTCTTTAAGGTCGCTCGAAATTTCCGCATTTGCAGTAAAAACGCAGAAAAGTAGAAAAAATATGTGCATATATTAGATTTTTGACACCTGTAAAATTAAATGAATCTTGTCTGCAACTTCCATTAAAGCCAGTTGTTTATTGGTGTTTAGAGTCTCCACAGATTTGCGCAAGAACAAAAGGCGTTGAGTAATTTTATAGATTTCGTTGATTTCATCAAAATTTTTCGCAAGAGTCGCCATTCTGTTGAGGGTTTTTTCTAAAAAAACCTGAGTTTGCTCAATAAATTCTTCGTCAAGTTTTTCCCCAAGCTTTTTTTTCACTTGAAAAAACGAAAAGCTTTGCATGGCAAGAAGTTTGCGATAAATATGAAAATTATAGCCCGATTGGACGAAAATTTGGAAATTTGCCTGCTCCTCAAAAAATTGTGTTATTTTGAAGAAATTTTCTTCGCTCGAAATTGACTCATGCAAAATGACACTACGGGAGCGAACGGTAGCAGGAAGGCGTTTTTCGTTGGAGTATATAAAGTAAAAAAAAGTGTTCGCAGGCGGTTCTTCAATAATTTTCAGCAAGCAATTCAAAGCACTTGGTGTCGCTTCGTCAATTTTGTTTACAACAATCACTTTTGTGCCAGAAAAACCCGTATTTTGCGCGAAGGAAATTATATCACGAGCGTCCTCAACCTTAATTGGCAGTTGCTTTTGTGCGAATTCCGTGTAGAAGAGGAAATCTGGGTGTGCGGTCATTTCTTGCACGGATTTTTGGTGTTTCACCGAAAGAAATTCAAGCAAAATTTTGTTGCCTTGAAATGAATAAATATCTGATATCAACAGGCAGTGATGTGGAATTTTTTCCTTAAAAAGAGAGAGAAAAGCAAGGTTTTCATTAGAAAAAACCTCCTTTCTTTCAAATGTCATTGAAACGGGCGGCTCAACTTTTTCACTTGAAAAACCAAAAAGAGAGCCGTCCATATTTTATCTAAATACAAAACTATTCAGCAGAATGATCGCAATCCTCAGTATGTACATGCGGTTCAGGCTTCAAAATTTCCTCAATTTCAAGCTTTGAAACAATCTTTGCGTTTGCAGGAACTGCTTCGTATAGTGCCTCGAAAATTTTGTTTTCAAAAATGCTGTTCATTGTTGATTCACGCATTTGCTCGTTTTTTTCGTAAAATCCAAGCAAAGATTTCGCACTTTGACCATACATTCTTGCAATCGATTCAACATACATTGAGAAGTCTTCTTGTGAAACGGTTATGCTTTTTTCTTTTGCGTATTGCATAAGGAACACGCTAAGTCTTGCGTCTTGAATTGAAGAATCGGCGATTGCGTTCTCGCCAACTGTGATGCGTTCAAGAATTGAAGCAGGAACTTCAAAGCTTAAATTTTCTTTCATTTGGTTGAAAAGAGTGTCTTTTTGACGAGCCTTATACGCGTTTTCATAATTTTCAGAAATTGATTTTTTCATGTCTTCCTTTAAAAGATCAAGGGTTTCAAATCCATATTTTTTCGCAAGTTCATCGTTAAGCTCAGAAGGAATTGAAGCAAGAATTTCCTTGATTTTTGTCTTAAATTCAACAGGTTTTCCAGCAAGATTTTCAGCGTGGTATTCGCTTGGAAATGTCAACATAAGACTTCTTTCTTCGCCAACTTTTGCACCAACAAGACCCTCTTCAAAACCTTCAATGAAAGATTTTGAACCAATTTCAAGACGATAATCCGTCGCAGTTCCGCCTTGGAATGCAACTCCAGATTCGTATCCTGCGAAATCAATAATTGCAACATCGCCTTTTTCAATTGAGGATCCTTCGGCTTTTGGCTCGTTTGTTGACATATTTTTTGCCAATTTTGAAAGTTCCTCGGAAAGGTCAGCATCTGTAATGTTTGCTGAAACTTTTTCAAGCGAGATTTTTGAGAAATCAAACGCAGGAATTTCAGGAAAAACTTCGTATGTAATTGTTATTGTAATATCCCTGATATTTGCGGTGTTTCTGTCCGCAGGAAGACTTGATTCAGCATCAAGTTCAATTTTTGGAGGCGATGCCAAGTTGAATTTGTTATCTTCTGCAATCTTGATAATACACTTGTTTGCCTCTTTGTTCACGATATCAAAGTAGACTTTGCCAAAGTAGGCGTCTTGAATCACGGACATTGGTGCTTTGCCTTTGCGAAATCCTTTTAGATGGGCACTCGCTTGAAGTGTGCTAAGCTCTTCTTCTGTTTGTTTTCCAACTTCAAATCCGGAAATAATACATTCAAAGATTTTAACAAGACCTTTATCTTCTTTTAATTTTGCTTGGTATGACATACTGTTTATGAAAATTTTTTATTCTAACCCCATTTAAGATTTAAGGGTTTTACAAGTCAAGTATAAAATTACAGATATAATGAATAAATGAAGATAAAAAACTTGACTTAATAAAAAATCATTTCTTTTTGGGTAAAAGATTTTTGTGTTTTATGTCTATAAATAAAGTTATATTGCTTGGGAATGTTGGTGGCGATCCAGTTATTCGATCCACACAGGACGGCAAAAAAATCGCAACATTTTCGCTTGCGACGTCTGAAAAATGGAAAGACAAAAACTCAAGTGAGGCTCGCGAAAAAACAGAGTGGCACAGGGTTGTCGTTTTTTCTGATGGTCTTGTTGGCATAATTGAAAAATACATCAAAAAAGGCACAAAATTATTTGTTGAAGGATCTCTTCAAACTAGAAAATGGACAGGCAATGATGGCGTTGAAAAATTTACAACTGAAATCGTTCTTCAAGGTTTTAACAATAAGCTTGAAATTATCGACAATAGAAAAGAAGGTGAAGGCTCGTCTTCTAGCGGATACTCACAAGGATACGACGATTCGCACGATTCACCATCAGGCATTGAAGACGATATCCCATTTTAAACAACAAATGAAGCGCACAAAGAACGATAAAGTTCATAACTTTCTTTCAATACAACTTTTATTTAGCGACCGCTCTCGCATGTCTGAACTTCTTGAAATTGTGGAGCAGGTTGAAAAAATGGGCGGAGACATCGACGACATAACCGTTCAAGTGTTTGAATCCGAAAGCCAACGAAGCAAACTTATGTCCGATATTGCCGAAGAAATGCCAAATGAACTTTACGGTAAATATATAAACTAATGGAACATATAGTCACCCTTCTTTCGGACTATGTCCTGAATCTAGTTAAAGAATTTGGATATATTGGCATTATTCTTGGCATGGCGATTGAATCAAGTCTTGTACCACTTCCAAGCGAAATTGTCATGATTCCCGCTGGCGTTCTTGCTCATAAAGGGGAAATGAACTTCTTTATGGTTGTTTTTTGCGGAGTTCTTGGGAGCTACATCGGATCTCTTGCGAATTATGTTGGAGCATACCTCCTTGGTCGTCCTTTGGTTGTGAAATATGGTAAATATTTCTTCCTTTCGGAAAGAAAACTTAAGCGAGTGGAAGCTTTTTTCAGGAAATTTGGGAATGTTTCAATTTTTATTGCAAGATTAATTCCCGTTGTGCGTCATTTTATTTCCATTCCCGCTGGCTTTGCGAAAATGAATTTCTGGCAGTTTTCCCTCTATACAATACTTGGAAGTGCATTATGGATGATAATTCTGACAGCAGTTGGTTATTTTATCGGTCAAAATGCTGATAAAGTTCACGAACTCATGCCACTTTTGAAAATTGGTGCACTTGGCTTTTGTTTGGTTATTATTGGGTATATTTGTTGGAGGTTCTACAAAAAATAGCTTAATTTATTTTAAAAATATGAAAAAAATTTCAATAATCGCAGTGGCAATTTCAATGCTTTTCTCACAAAATTCATTTGCCATTGTGCCATTATTTGGCGGATCGACACAAATTGAAGGCATTGGAAATTCAATGCTTTATATTCAACTAATAAACTCCGTTGCAA
>CANKQN010000088.1 GCA_947485035.1 Rickettsiales bacterium
AGTGTTGTGTATATTGAGCAACTTTTTTCAACCGCAAAAACTCCCAAAACCTCCACCAAAATATTTTTTTTCCTCCCAAAAATGCGTTTTTGTTATAGCACGCTATAACAAAAGTGATGGGTAAGATTTTCAGTAAAACAAAGAAGTCAATTCCTATAAGGCTTCTTTCGTTTTTGTAAAAAATATTTTTTTTCTTTTTTATTTTTGTTATAGTGTACTAGTACGGTAGAACGATATACGATATAACAAATTTAATTCCTTGAATTTTTAAAATCAGTTCCTATATAACAATAGTATTAATTTTTTTATCTTGAAAAATGTCTATTGTCATAGGAATCGACCTTGGAACGACTAACTCCTGCCTTGCAATTATGGAAGGTGGTGAAACTAAAGTAATTGAAAACAAAGAGGGAAAAAGAACAACCCCTTCAATTGTTGCTTATACTGAATCTGGAATTGTAGTGGGAGACCCTGCCAAACGCCAAGCAGTAACAAACCCACAAAACACAATTTTTGAAGCAAAGCGTTTGATTGGGCGTAAATTTGAGGACGAAGAAGTTAAAAAAGCACTTCAACACGTTCCATACACAATATTTAAATCAAAAACTGGCGATGCTTGGATTAAAGATAAAGCTGGCAAAGAGCTTGCTCCTTCACAAGTTGCAGCTGAAGTTTTGCGTTATATGAAAGATTTTGCCGAAAGTTACCTAGGGCAAAAAGTTGAAAAAGCGGTAATTACAGTTCCAGCATATTTCAACGATTCCCAGCGTCAAGCAACAAAAGATGCTGGTAAAATTGCAGGGCTTGATGTCCTTCGAATTGTGAATGAACCAACTGCGGCTGCTTTGGCTTATGGTCTTGATAAACAAGGCGATAGAAAAATCATCGTTTACGAC
Organism: Rickettsiales bacterium; assembly: GCA_947485035.1. GTDB lineage: Bacteria > Pseudomonadota > Alphaproteobacteria > Rickettsiales > Deianiraeaceae > CAJQOT01. The sequence goes on from CANKQN010000088.1 coordinate 897, forward strand.
CTTGGCGGCGGAACATTTGATGTCTCTGTTCTTGAAATTGGCGATGGTGTTTTTGAAGTAAAAGCGACAAATGGCGATACATTCCTTGGCGGAGCAGATTTCGACAACATTGTTCAGCAATACATAATTGATGAATTTAAAAAGCAAAATGTTGGCATGGATATTTCGAAAGATCCGCTAGCAGTTCAGCGAATTAAAGAAGCAGCGGAAAAAGCGAAAATTGAACTTTCTTCAACACAAGAAAGTGAAATTAACTTGCCATATATCACCGCTGATGCGACTGGTCCAAAGCATTTACAAATGAAGCTTTCGCGTGCAAAATTGGAAAGCCTTGTTGATTCTCTAATTCAAAAAACGATCGAACCTTGCAAAAAAGCACTTGCAGATTCCGGAATCAAGCTTTCTGAAATTGATGAAGTTGTTCTTGTTGGTGGAATGACCCGTATGCCAAAAGTGCAAGAAGCGGTTGAAAAATTCTTTGGGAAGAAGCCTCACAAAGGTGTGAATCCTGATGAAGTTGTTGCAATTGGTGCTGCTATTCAAGGCGGAGTTTTGGTTGGTAGTGTTAAGGATATCGTACTTTTAGATGTTACCCCTCTAACCCTTGGAATTGAAACAATGGGTGGTGTAATGACGCCGTTAATCGAACGCAACACAACAATTCCAACAAAAAAATCACAAACATTTTCAACAGCTTCCGATAACCAACCCGGAGTAGGAATTCGCGTTTTCCAAGGTGAAAGAAAAATGTGTTCGGATAACAAAATATTGGGCGAATTTATGTTGGACGGCATTCCACCGGCACCGCGTGGCGTTCCACAAATTGAAGTTACATTTGATATTGACGCAAACGGTATTGTACATGTTTCTGCGAAGGATAAATCTTCTGGCAAGGAGCAACGCATTCAAATTCAATCGTCTGGTGGTCTTTCAAAAGACGAAGTTGAACGCATGGTTCGTGAAGCTGAGGCAAATGCTACAAAAGATGCTGAAAAAGCGGATCTTGTTCAGGCAAAAAACGAGGCAGATTCACTAATCCACAACACAGAAAAAGCAATTCGCGAAGGCGGTGAAAAGATTTCTGCGGAATTGAAATCTGAAGTTGAAGGCGAAATTTCAAAACTGAAAGGCATTGTTGAAAACGAAAGTTCTTCAGCACAAGAAATTAAGGACGCAGTTCAAAATTTCCAGACTGTTGCAATGAAAATTGGTCAAGCTATGTATTCGCAAACAAGTGATTCAGCAGAACAAAAAGATGGCGACACAGTTCAGGGGGAAGCTCGTGATGTTACCGATGAAGAGAAGAAATAAAGGAAATTGGGGGTGAAAGCTCCCAACCTTTATTAAATAAAACTCCCAAAAATTAGTGAAGAATAAATTTGCACGGCATTTGCTCCAATTGAAATTCGCTCACTTGCTTGCTCGTTTGTTGAAATTCCGCCTGCGGAAATTACAAATTTTTTTTCGGTATTAATTTTTGCAAATTCTTTTAAAATATTTTCTGATTTCTCACGCAAAGCCTCGCCGGAAACTCCACCAACAATGCTTTTGTTGAACGGTGCGGGCAGGGCGGATTTATCAATCGTTGTGTTCGTTAAAACGAAGCCATCAATGTTGTTTTTGCAGGCAATTTTGTAAATATCTTCCAAATTTGGAACATCTGGCGAAATTTTTAGTAAAAATGGCGTTATAATCTGATTTCTAATTCTGTGCGAATTAATTTCACCCAAAAACTCTTCAAGCATTTGATTATTGTTCAAAACATCGCGAAGGTTTGGCGTGTTTGGCGATGAAATATTGATTGTGATATAATCACAGTGTGCGTGGAATTTTTCAATTAAAGTTAGATAATCCTGATTTGAACCATCCTTATTTCGACCAATATTCACGCCCAAAATTTCGCCGTTCTTTCTTTGATATTTCATAACATTTTGAAGAGCATAATCCATGCCTTTGTTTGGAAAACCCATGGCGTTTAGTAACGATCTTTCCTTGATAAACCTCCAAATTCGTGGTTTTGCGTTGCCTTTTTGTGGGCGAGGTGTAACCGTGCCAACCTCAACAATTCCAAAACCCATTTTAAAAAGTGCGGGAATGCAATCGGCGTTTTTGTCAAGACCAGCCGCCACGCCATAATAATTCTTCGCCACTTTGCCGAAAAATTCAGTTTGCATTTGTGGAATTTTCAATTTCGGCATTAAAAACGGGAAATTTTTCGCCGCAAAAATGAAGCACGAATGCGAAAATTCAGGGGGTAAAAGATGGAGTAGTTTAAGCGTTTTCATCGTGAGAGATTAAAATTTTGTGGAATTGAAATAAAGTTTTCAGTTGAATCCATTGGTTGACAATATTGGCATTTTTCGTCAAATGTTTCTTCGCTAACAAATATCGCATTGCCGTTATTTCGCTTGGAAACTCGTTGTTTTGAATGGAAAAATTTCGTGCAAATGTTGTTTTTCCAAAGCCAATAAAACCATAGGTGATATATAACACTGCCATCAACTTGAATAAAACTACACGAAAATCAATTTGCAATTTGTGCGAATGTCAAGTATTTTGAATGTTTTGAAAAAATAAAACTTGCATTTTTATGAATAAATTTTTAATCACAATTACAGATATTATTTTGCAATAAAATTTATGGAAAAATTTACTGAAATTACATCAAACATAGCAGTTCTTGAAATTGATAACATTGATACCGACATGATTATTCCAAAGCAATTCTTGAAAACTTTGAAGAAGTCTGGGCTTGGAACGAAGCTGTTCTTCGAAATGCGTTACAACGAACAAGAGCAAATTATCCCAGAATTTATTCTTAATAAAAGCGAATTTGCAAATGCTAAAATTTTGCTTGCAGGTTCAAACTTTGGCTGTGGTTCAAGTCGTGAACATGCACCTTGGGCAATTGTTGATTTTGGCATTAAGGTTGTAATTGCAAATTCATTTGCAGATATCTTCCACGGCAACTGTTTCAAAAACGGAATTTTGCCAATCGTCCTTCCAAAAGATGAAACCGACGCACTGAAAAAATATGCATCAAAAGAGCAAAACAATTTCATTATAAACCTTGAACAGCAAACGATTTCATCTGAAGATGGTAACTTTGTTATGAAATTTGAAATTACACCAGAACGCAAAAAAATTCTGACTGAGGGTCTTGATGATATTGCCGAAACATTACAATACTCAAATTTGATTAATAAATTTGAAGCAGAAGATCGCAAAAACCGCCCGTGGATTTATGAATAAAAAAAAAGGACTATCTGCCCCAAACGCAAAAGTTCACAACCAAATTAAAAGCGACTGGAACAAAGACCACAACGCATTCGTTGCAATGCAAAGAAATTTTTTTGTCCTGCTTTCGATCGTTTCAATGGTTGGAGTAGTGTTTGCCATGATTGTTATTAAATCTATGGTGGAGAAAAACGCGATTGAACCATATGTTATCTCGGTGAATAATGCGGACAAAATGCCCGTTGCAATTTCTTCGCAGTCAGTAAAGGAATACACTTCGGCAAACGCTCCCGTTATTGAATACTTCATGGTGAAATATTTAAAATCACGGGAAGGTTATGATTCCGCAACATTCAAATATGAAACCACAAGTACA
>CANKQN010000089.1 GCA_947485035.1 Rickettsiales bacterium
CAGTAAAGCTTCAAATTGCTTCGCTTTCAAAAACTCTGATTGTTAATAAATCGATTTTGGAAAAATTCACAATAACGCACAAAAACCTCATTACATTCAGCATTGAAACAAAATGCGATGGATATTATATATTCAACGATCAAATTTTCTTTCAAGAAACCTCAATTTGCACACTGCCAAAGACTTTACTTATTGGAAGGCATAATTTGGAAAATATTCTGTGTGCATTTGCAATTGCTCACCAAGCAGGCTGCGATGTTGCAACAATTTCTCAAGCAATTGAAACATTCAATGGGGTAAAACACAGACTTCAACACATTGCAACAAAAAACGGCGTCAAATTTTTCAACGATAGCAAGGCAACAAATATTGATTCAACCCTCAACGCATTGCGTTCATTTAATTCACCCGTATTTTTGATTGCAGGCGGAAAACTTGTGGAAAGCGTTGATGGTCTGTTTTCAAAGCCGGAATTTGCCAATGTGAAAACCATAGGAATTGTTGGTTCGTGTTCGGCAACGCTTGTGAAGGAGTTGCAAAAACATAATAATGCAAATACGAATGCAAAGATTAAATATATTTTATGCGGTGATATCAAAATTGCAACAGAAATGCTTTATATTGAGGCACAAAAAGCATCAAATTCCTCCGTTTTACTTTCGCCATTTTGCAAATCGTTTGACCAATTCCGCGATTTTGAGGATCGTGGTGAATATTTCTGTGAGGTAATTAAGGGAATTTAATTTAAAGGTATTTTATATATAGTCATAATGTCGTCATCAAACACCGCATACAAAACCACAGATGAGGATTGCTGTGAAGATTTTCAATTAATGGAAGTATCGCAGCAGGGTATAATACAAAATATTAAACAAAAAGCCACTATGTGTGATGTTGACACAGCTCAATTAAGCGATGCAATGATTGCACTTACTTATGTAATTACAGACTTGGAAAGTAGAAACGCACATGGAATTGTCACAGCTTTGAAAGATATTTTAGAAATTCATCACAACACGAAGAATTTGCTCAATCGCAGCACACAAGAGGCAAAAGATGAATACGAAAGTGTGGTGTTTTCATACTTTGCAATCAAGTATTTTGATAAAATAAAACTTGACAAATACAAGGAAGATGTTCGTAAAAAAATCAATACTTAATGAAAAAAAATACTTAAACTAACGAATTATGTCGCAAACATTACCGCTGACTCTTTACGATAAAATCTGGGAATATCACAAAATTTCTGAAAACATTATTTATATAGACCGCCAGTTAATTCACGAGGTTACAAGTCCGCAAGCATTTGAAGGTATTGAAATATCGGGCAGAAGCGTTCGAAACCCATACCAAAACCTTGCAGTTGCCGACCACAACGTTCCCACAGATGGTTCGTGGCGCAAGGGTTCTTATGAAGAATCATCAAAAGCACAGGTTGAATTTCTTGAAGAAAATACCAAAAAACACGGAATTACTTGCTATTCTTTGGGACACGAAAAACAGGGAGTTGTGCATATTGTTGGTCCTGAACAGGGTTTTACCGAACCTGGAATGACACTAGTGTGCGGAGATTCTCACACGGCGACTCATGGTGCATTTGGTGCTTTGGCATTTGGAATTGGTACAAGTGAAGTTGAGCATGTAATGGTTACGCAAACTCTTCGCATGGTGAAATCGAAAAATATGCTCATAAAAGTGAACGGACAACTTCAAAGGTGCGTTACAGCAAAGGATTTAATCATGGCAATTATTGGAAAAATTGGAACAGCAGGCGGAACTGGTTTTGTTATGGAATACACAGGCGAAGCGATTTCAAGCCTTTCAATGGAAGAAAGAATGACGATATGCAATATGTCAATTGAAGCGGGTGCAAGGGCGGGGTTGATTGCTCCTGACGAGAAAACTTTTGAGTATATCAATGGCAAACCAATGGCACCAAAGGGTGAAAACTGGAAAAAAGCGGTTGCCATCTGGCAAACATTCAAAACGGACGAAAACGCAACATTTGATGTTACCGTTGAAATTGATGCTTCAGCACTTGAACCGCAAATTACATGGGGGACAAGTCCGGAAGATGTCTGCGGAATTTCGCAAAACATTCCAATGCAAAAGGATTTCGACGAGCAAAGGGTGAAATCTTTTAATCGTGCCTTGGCTTATGTAAAATTTGATGAAGGTCAAAAAATTGCTGGCGTAAAAATTGATAAGGTTTTCATCGGTTCTTGCACGAATGGTAGAATTGAAGATTTTCGTGCAGCAGCAGGCATTTTGAAGGGCAGAAAGATTGCCTCAAACATTAAACTTGCAATGGTTGTGCCGGGAAGTGGATTGGTCAAAAAACAAGCAGAAAATGAAGGATTGGATAAAATTTTCACCGATGCAGGTTTTGAATGGCGTGATGCTGGGTGTTCGATGTGCCTTGCAATGAATAATGACCAGCTTTCTTCTGGCGAACGCTGTGTTTCGACCTCAAACCGAAACTTCGAAGGAAGGCAAGGAAGGGGAGGAATTACTCACCTTGCAAGCCCAATTATGGCGGCGGCGTGTGCAATTGCTGGTGAGATTACTGATGTGAGGAACATCTAAAAAATGCTTCCTTGTAATTTTTCTTGCTGTGAGCTAGTGAAAAACTAATTTACACAGCATGAATATTACCACACTGAATGACTATGGTTTGCCAAGTCAATATATTGAACAATTGCGTTCGTTCTTGCGAATATCTACAAATCAGGACGATGAAATGTTGAAAATGCTTTTATCATCCGCGGTTGATTACGCACAGAAAATGTTGAAAATTACAATAGGAAAAAAAGATTTTTGCCTCAAAACATTGCCAAATTCCACGATAAAACTCCCCGAAAATGTTATTATGGTGGTTACTGGTGTCAAAATTGATGGCATTGATGTTGCCTTTGAGCAACAAAATTCATGCGTTAAAATTCAAAATGCAAATATCCAGGGCGTTTGCGAGGTTTTTTTCACGATCGACGGTGGCAAATGTAGCGATGCTTTGATGATGGCGATTTTTTCTCATGTTTTTTTCCTCTACGAAAACCGTGGAATGATACAGAATGGGCAAAAAAATGGACAAGCATCGTTTGAATCTGCGGAATTTCAACGCCTTTATGCACCGTTTGTTGAAAATAATTTTTGTATATAGCATGACAAGTTTTAACGAAAAGTGTGTGATTGAAAAAAATACGCAAACTCGTGATCAATTCGGCGGCGTTGTGCAGGTTTCTAAAAAAATTGGCGTTTTTTGGTGTCATTTGCTTGCGTCTGATGGATTTTTTAAGGATATCAAGGGCGGAAAAAAGCGAATTCAGACCATCGAAATTGCCATTTGGCTCAACACAACCATCAATTATGACCACACCATAACCTATAATGAGGTTAAATACTCGGTTGTCAATGCAATTCATGATCGCATGCGTGGCATTACGACAATAAAAGCGGAATTTAATAACTAATTTATGATACAAAACCAAATTTTTCAAGTACAAAATGCCATTTTTCAAACCTTAGTTGAGGCGAATTTGGGAATTGATATAATTACAAATAGGGGTGCGATTGTGAATTACCCATATATAATTTTTGCCGGCACAAAGAAACAAATTTTAACCGGTCTGCAAACGCAAACGCTTACTGAAATTAACATTGTTACCAAAGATTTTTCCATAACTTCACCATCTGTAATTTTGCAGAACATCGAAAGTTGCCTGAAAACTGAAATTTTATCACAACATATTGAGTTCTATAAAGTGAACGATTTGCGTGTGATTTCATCTGAAACTGTACCAACTTCTGAAGGCTTTTTTATGGGAAAGTTGATTGTTGAAGTTCTTTTAAATTGAGTTCTGAACGAAAAATAGCTTTTCCGCACTGAGATTTCACAAAGTGCGGAATGGCAACCTAACTTGCAGCGGCAGCGGCGGCTTCTGCTTCTTTTTTAGCCTTTGCAGCAGCATCTTTTTTAGCTTTAGCAATAGCTTTTGCGGCATCAGCTTTTGCTTGCGCGATTTTTTTACGCTCTTTTTTCGAAACGCTGATTAGTAGAGTTTTTGGTGGTTCAACGAATTTTTCAAGACCTTCAAAGCCAAGTTTTACAAGCTTTTTTGCAAGAGTTTCCGTTGGAATTGCACCGTTTTTCAACCATTTTTCTGTCAGTTCACGGTCAATAACAATTTTTTTGCGATTTTCAGTGTCGGCATCAAGCATTGGGTTGATGTATCCAAGCTTTTCAAGGGGTTTTCCATCTCTTTTTTTGCGTGAATCAATTGCGACGATGTCATAAAATGGGCGTTTTTTTGAACCGCGGCGGGCTAGTCGGAGTTTTACAGACATTACTTTTGATAAATTTCTACAATTTTTGAACCCACAAATTTTATTTGTCAAGTGAAATATTTCTTCTTGACTTTTATTTTTTCGTGTATTTAAATTGACTGTTGCCGAATTAGCTCAGTGGTAGAGCAGC
>CANKQN010000090.1 GCA_947485035.1 Rickettsiales bacterium
CAAAAGTGGAATTCGTGGAAGGTCAACCTTCAAATTTTCACGATATTTCTCCTTATACTGCCCGCAATTTAAAACGGCGTAACAATAATAAAAAACCTCCTCATCGGTTACTGTTCCGTACTTTTCCTCAAAAATTTCCTTGCCAAAGGTGGTCAAGTTCTGGCTTTGCGTTTCGCCATCAAGGTAGGTGTGAAGGGGGATGCACTCCGTTTTATCAATAAAACAACCTAAATCTGTTATTCTATCAATCATGAATACTTGGTTCTGCGTTCTTGTGTGGTTTGCACAAATTGCCATCACCACATTCTTCGTTTTTTTGGTTGGGAAGATTTGCTTAAAAAGTGCTGGTCTGTCGTTCAACCCGTGGTCGTAATATAACTTCTTTTTCACAAAAGGGCGATACATTGAATTAACAATGTTCTTCTTCACAAATTTGAGTTTCTTTTTTGTCATCAAATACCGTTTCAGCGTTTCACTCCACTTAATTTTCATGCTTAAAGCATATTCAAATTCGCGAAATTCCAAATCCACGCCTGTTGTCTCTTCAATTTTGTCTTCCTTTTTTCGGGAATTCAGGCGGTCAATTTCAGGAGTCTGCCTTTCCATTTCCTCGTGGTAATAATCAATAAAAGCATTCACTTTCTTTTCCAAATTTGCTTCGTTCAGGTCATAAACCCATTTGTCCCGATTCGTCGCCACGCCAAGGGAATAAAGTTTAAAAATGGCGTTTGCTCCAACTTTTCCGCCTTTGCAATCCTTCGTGATAAGCGGCACCAGTTCCTGCCAGTCGTTTTCAACTTGCCCAAGCCATTGGTGAGTTTTCTTGTTTGGAGTAATCTTCGTGAATCGCTTGCTGAGTTCGTTGAATGTTCGCAAGGCTTTCGTGTGACGCATTTTGGAGGTCATTTCCCGCAGGAATTTGAATTTCTGCTCCTTCGTTGCAAAATCATCAACGGAAAGATACTTAATTTGGCAGCGTTTTTTACCAACATCTTCGTCGAAGTTATCGCCATTTTTCACAAGGAACATAATGCCAACGCCAACTCGAATATTAAAAATATTCCCACCTTCTTTTTTTGCATCTTCGCCGTTTAATCGTGAATTTCCCTTCAAATCCACAAAGTATGCGTAATCGAATTCTTCTGTAATTGTTGCACGAAATCCGTCATCTTGTTTTGCGTTTAAGTAAGCATTGTTTGTGATAAAAGAAATAATGCCATCGTTTTTCATTCTGTCACTTGCCCAGCGAATAAATCGCTTGTATGAATCGTATTGCTTCGTCTTCTGTGCGGAAGATTTTTTGATATAGGTGTTCTTAATGCGTTGGTCAATATGGGGATATGAATAATTTTTATTGTTATCATTTTCATTCTGCTGGTTTGCATTATACGGCGGATTCCCAATAATCACAGTAAGTGGGCGTTCATTTTGCCTTGCAATTTTTTCGTTGTTTTCACTAAAAGCTTTTTTATAACTTTCAGAAAACAAGCCTTCCTGTGCATTTCCCCTTGCGCCAATAACAATATCAGAACCTTCCAATCCCCAAGTGTTGTTAAGGGTGTCGACTAAAATTATATTGTCAAAATCTTTGTATTTCTTCGCAAGCTGGTTGTAAGTATATTCAATGTTCAAATTTGCAATGTAATACGGCAGAATATCAACTTCGTTACAAAAAATCTCATTCTTGAATTTTTCCTCGAAATGAATGCCGTGTTGTATTTCGTGAAGAATCTCCGTGATAAAAATTCCTGTTCCTGTGCATGGGTCAAGAATTTCAACGCCTTTGTCTTCAAATTTTTTATCAAAATACTTCTCCGTCAATAAATCCGTAAATTGCACCATAAAACTCACAACATCAATTGGAGTATATTCAATACCTTGCCTATCGGCTTTGTCTGGGTTGTAAGCTTTGTAGAAATGTTCGTAAAATGTTTTTAAAAAACTTTGTTTTTCTCGGTGATCTGTAATGTTATGTGCCGTGTTTTGTATTATTTGATAATACGGTCGTATTTTAGTCTTCAACTCCCTTTCTTGTTCTTTCGTAAGAAACGTTGCAACAATTCCTTCAATAGATTTTGCAATGGAGTTGTGTGTTAAAAGCGTGTCATCGTTAAAAATGGAATTAAAAATATCTTTTGTTAGAATGTGTTGAACCACAATGTTTTCCACGTCATCAATTTCAACCTGCTTGTTTATTGCAAATTTCATGTCGTCTAAAAACGATTTTGTCTGCGATTTTGACGCTTTCTGAAAACGCACTTTTAGTGCGTGCGTAAGTTCTGGAATGCTTTCTTTAAACTTTTCCAACGCCTCGTTAAAGCCTTTCATTTCGGCAGTTTCAAAAAAAACAAAACTTTTTATTGCACTTTCAAATTCCTCTTGTGCGACCTGCTTTTCCGTTAAATCGCTTGCACCAATTCGTATTTTTAAAACCAATTGTTTATTTTGGTATAATATCAAATGAATTGAATTTTCAAATATGGTATTATCCGTTTTATATCCCTTCGCAATTTTTAAGTTAATTTCTTTTTCGATGTCATCGTAGCTATCTTTGTTTTCAATGTAACCATAATTCAATCCCATTTCACTTTGCAAGCCGGCATCTGGTCGATTTTTACTATCTTGGCTTAACTCATCAACAACAATAAGATTATTATCCTTGGCATACTTCCCAACCATTTCAAGAAATGCTTTTCTTATTGATGTTTCCTTTTGAGTTTTGCCTGCATTTTTTAATTCAGCAATTCTACTATAATATTCTGCAATATACGACATACTTTAAAACTTCGTTTAAAATCCAATAAACCAACCAATACCAAAAATCAACCTCTAAGTTCCTAAAATTACTCAAAGTGCGTTGCAAACTCCACCGATGATTTCAGGCAAATCTGCCGTTACATTGCACCTACTTCAAATTATTCTTAAATAAAATTTGCACGCCGTCAGAATCAATCAAAATACTGCTTCCTTTGTGAACTTTTCCCGCCAAAATTAAATCCGCAAGGCGGTTTTCCACGGCGGTTTGAATTAATCTTTTTAGGGGTCTTGCTCCAAAATTTGGGTCATAGCCCTTCTCCGAAAGGAAGTCAATCGCTGGCTTTGATATCACAGATTGAATGCCTTCGCTGGTGAGTCTTTTGGTTAAATTTCCAAGTTGAACTTCGGTGATTTTGTTCATATCCTGCCTTTTTAACTTGCCAAACATAACAATTTCATCAATTCTATTCAGAAATTCAGGGCGGAAGAAATCGTGCAAACGCCTCATAACAAGTTCTTTTGTTTCGTCGTAAGTTTTGCCTTCTTGCATTAATTCCGAGCCAAGGTTTGATGTCATAATAATGATTGTGTTCGTGAAATTCACTGTTCGCCCTTGTGAATCTGTCAGCCTACCGTCATCAAAAACTTGCAAAAAAATGTTGAAAACATCGGGGTGTGCTTTTTCAACTTCGTCCAGCAAAACAATTTGATATGGTCGTCTGCGAACGGATTCCGTCAAAACTCCACCTTGATCGTAACCAACATAGCCCGGAGGTGCACCAATTAACCTTGCAACTGAATGTTTTTCCATATATTCCGACATATCCAAACGCAAAATCGCTTTTTCGTCGTCAAATAAAAAGCTTGCAAGAGTTTTACAAATTTCCGTTTTTCCAACACCGGTTGGACCAAGAAAAAGAAACGAACCCATTGGGCGGTTTGGGTCGGAAAGTCCTGCTCGTGAACGCTTAATTGCATTTGAAACCGCAGTTATTGCAGGTTCTTGACCAATAACCCTTTCGCCAAGTTTTTCAGCAATTGCCAGCAACTTTTTGCGTTCAGATTCCATCATTTTATCAACAGGAATGCCAGTGATTTTTGAAATTACCTTCGCAATATCGCTTTCATCAATTTGTTCACGAACCATTGTCGCATTTGCACCTGCTTCAATATACTTAATTTTTTCCTTGATAGCTGGAAGTTTTCCATAAGAAATTTCCCCGGCTTTTTGCAAATCTCCCTTCCTTTGTGCGTCTTCAAGTTCAGCTTGCAATTGAGTCATCTGCTTTTTAAGACCACGCAATTCTTCAAGTTTTGTTTTTTCCGCCTGCCATTTTGATGTTAAACCCTTTGAAAGCTCAACCAAACCGTTCAAAGTTGCCTCAATTTCAGCAAGGCGTTTTTTGGAAACTTCGTTGTCTTCTCGCTTCAAAACTCCTTGTTCAATTTTGAGTTGAATAATCTGCCTGTCCATTTTGTCGATTTCCTCAGGTTTGGAATCAATGCTCATACGCAATGCCGCACAAGCTTCATCAATTAAATCAATTGCTTTATCTGGAAGGAAGCGGTCTTGAATGTATCTGTCAGACATAACCGCCGATGCAACCATTGCTGAATCGGCAATTTTTACACCGTGATGTG
>CANKQN010000091.1 GCA_947485035.1 Rickettsiales bacterium
GGCGAGGCATTTAAGTTTAAAATCCCATTAACTGGAAAAGATAATTTTAATTTTTCGTTTTCTGGAATTAAAACTGAGTTTTTAAAAATAATTCAAAAGATTTTTGAGGAAAATAATGTTCCACGTGGAACAGATGTTGCTTTTGTATTAAATGAATTGAGTAATAAATGCGGTGATAATTATTTATTTTCGCAAAAAATTGCAAACGTATGTGCTTCTTTGCAAAATACGGTCGTGAATATTGTTAAAAATAGGTTAAGCTTTTGCATAAAGGAGTATGGCCTGTTTGGCATGGATTTTGTTATGTGTGGAGGGGTCGCTTCTAATATTTTCATTCGTGGCGAGGTTGAGAAGTTGTGTAGAAAGCACGGTATGAATTTCTTTGTTCCCCCTGTAAATCTTTGTACTGATAATGCCGCAATGGTTGCGAGTGTTGGTGAGTTAATGATGGTGTTTGATCAATCTACTTAGGAACACCAGTATGAATGCGAAGCAGCAGGCTAGGCTTGCGAGGTGGCTACCAACCGTTGCCCCACCTACAATTTTTAATATTTCGAGTGAAGCGTAGCATATTATTGAAAATAAAATTACCCTTGAAAATCTTCCACGCGCGGCTCTGTCAAATCTTTGGTGGTAAATTGGAAATTCGCACAATGAAAGGGTGGTTGCAAAAAAAAGCATAATAACACTTTCGATGGTTGAGATTGTCACTATCTTTGCCATTTCGTTATTTATCCGACCGTTCTTGTTGTCCAATGTCATCAAAATCGCCTCAACAAAGCCGATGTTGTCTTGGTGAGCTTCTCGCTTAAATTCAGCTTCAATGTCGTCAATTGCAACATCTTTTTTAATATTGCGTGAAATTTTGCCGTTTGCATCGCGATATATAAACATCAATTTTCCATCAACACTCGATGTTAGGAATGGCTTGTTGAATTTTTCATACGATGTTAGATATCCATTTTTTACTTCGTATATTGATAGCGATTCGGATGAGTACCCATCTAAGTACTTTCCAATATCTTTCATAAGGTAGATGCTTCCGGACGTTGAGTCGTTGACAACGCTCATTGTACTTAGCCACGCCTTTTCAATGTGATACCCTCTTCCGTGGTCGTCGATTGAAATGTAGTTTTTAATGTAGGGGCTTGCAAATGAAGCGTATATCAGTGCGTAGAGTAACGACATTAATGTTGCCGTTGTAAGGAGTGCTTTTGCAATAATTGTTTTTTTTTGCGAATAAATTGCGATAATTATACCTTGGTTTGTTTTTGAAAATACCACCGTTAGCCAAGTGATTGATATTATTGCAATAAAGAAAAATGAATTTTCAATAAATTCAAATGCAGTGAAGATTATTAGCACAATCTCTCTGCCTGTGTTGCATCCACTGACGCACTCACCGATTAAGTTCGTTGCAGCTATCGAAACTGATATTACAAATGTTATAAGAGTTGTAATGCAAAATCTTTTTATCAACTCTCTTACGATGTATTGCATAACTATCATTGGTTTTGTAAAAAAGCTTTTTTGATGTACTTATACATCAAAAAGTTTCTTGCAAATGTTGCAATTGTGTCTGGCGATATCTCGCTTGCTAAAAGCATTTTGTGTATTTCGTCGCAAAGCTTCGTTAAGCCCTCCTCTTCAAGCTCCATTATATCGTCAAAAAAGCCATCAGGGGTTTTTATGGATTCTTGCGTTATATGGAAAGTTCTGAGTATTTCATCGCCCCTTGAAAACTCCTCCTTTAACACTGAGTAAGCCTTTGTTGTTGCAAGTCTTGAACCTTCATCAATCCGTGTCAAAAGAATTTCCTTAAAAATTGAATTAAGGATCGTGATATTGATATTAAAACTTATGGGAAGTTTTAATATTGTAAACGCGTTATCTTCCACCATATTTAATCAAATACAAAGCGTGAAGTATGAATGTGAATTGTGAGACGAGGTAAAGTATTGAAAAACCAAAGGCATATTTCGCACTACCTGTGATTTGTGCAAATATTATTGCAATAAATAGCGACGATGTTAGTGCAGAAAGTGTTATTAATTTTGAAATTCTTTGCGTTGAGATTGCAAGGCGATACAGTACTACAGTCATTGATGTTACGAGTGAGAATGCGAAGAATCCAAGAGTTATTTTATTCATAAGGACTTTCACAATCAATGCCATACCTACACTCGCAAGCTTCAGTTAGATCTGAATTTCCAAAAACAAACTGTGCCGCAAGCTTGCTCGAGCCAACTGTTAAAGCACTTCCAACTGTGATGGCAACGACTATACCCCATGAAATTTTACCAATAAAGAAACCAACGCCGGTTACGGTCCATAAAATTGCCGCAATAACAAATGCAGTTGCAAGAACCGTATCGTACACCCTGCAAAATGTATTTGCAATTGGGTTGTTTTCCGCCATTTGAAGTTTTTCATTGACAACGTCGGTGCTGGTGGTTGGTGGGGTTGTGTCGGAGTATGAATTTCCTGTGAATAACAAAAACACGCAAGCAATTGCCGTTATTAAGTTTATTTTTCTCATAATTATTCTTAATCAATGTAAAGGTTCGAAGTTAAAGTAATTTAATATTGATAAAATGAAAAGTCAAACAAATTCAATTTTGGAAATATTTTTGAATTTGTTTGACTTTTCATTTTTTGCATTTTACAAAAAACATAATTTATTTTTTTCAGATATGTCTTTCAGGGTAGAATCCGACACAATGGGCGAGGTTCAAGTTCCAACGAACAAACATTACGGTGCGCAAACTGTGCGTTCAATGCAAAATTTTCCAATTTGCAACACGAATGATGGTCACAAAATGCCAAAGGAAGTTATTGAAGCAATGCTTTATGTTAAAAAAGCGGCTGCTATCACAAATAAAGAGCTAATGGAAAAGGACCCATCTTCAACCGAATTTAAAAAGTTTTCACCAGATATCGCAGATAAAATTGTCGATGCAATTGATACCATTTTAGCAGATTTTGAAACTTTCTACCGTGAAAACTTCCCACTTGTTGTTTGGCAAACGGGTTCGGGAACTCAAACAAACATGAATGTTAATGAAGTAATCGCTTCTGTTGCAAATGAAAAGGCGACAGGCAAAAAAGGTGGAAAATCCCCAGTTCACCCAAACGATCACGTCAACCTTGGACAATCTTCGAACGACACATTTCCAACGGCAATGAATGTTGCAACAGTTCTTTTGACGTACAAAAAACTTCTGCCAACACTTGTTCGCTTCAACAACGAGCTTGCAAAAAAAGAGGCGGAATTTGCACACATCGTGAAAATTGGAAGAACTCACACGCAAGATGCTACCCCCGTTACCCTTGGGCAGGAATTTAGTGGATATAAAGCACAGATTTCTACTGCCTGCATGAATGTTGCTCACGGTTTGGAATTTGTACATGTCCTTGCACAAGGCGGAACTGCGGTCGGCACTGGATTAAACTCACACCCCGATTTCAGCGAATCTTTTGCAAAAAACATTACGAAAGTAGTTGGGTTTGAGGAATTTTATAATGAACTCGGAAACCTTGATATGGCACGAATGCTTGCTTCTGATGGATTTTTTAAGGTCAAAAATGGCGGTATTATTGGTTGTGGAATTGGAAAATTTGGCGATAGAATTGGCTTTTATTCGCACCGTACAAAAGGAAAGTTTATGGCAATGGCAACAAGTGACGAGCTCGTTCAATTCCATGGCTCGCTAAACACATTAGCAGCTTCGGTGATGAAAATCGCTAATGATATTCGCTTTTTGGCTTCGGGGCCAAGGTCAGGACTTGGAGAAATTTCACTTCCTGAAAATGAACCGGGTTCTTCCATTATGCCGGGGAAGGTTAATCCAACTCAATGCGAAGCATTAACAATGATTGCCTGCCAAATTATGGGAAATAATGTTGCAGTTACTGTTGGTGGTTCTAACGGACACTTTGAACTTAATGTTTTTAGACCAATGATTATTCGCAACGTGGTGGAATCCGCAAACCTTTTGAACGATGGCATTAATTCGTTTATCGACCAATGCCTTGTTGGAATTGTTGCAAATGAGGATCGAATTAAGCAACTTCTTGACCAATCACTTATGCTCGTAACGGCACTGAACCCTTATGTTGGATATGATAACGCAGCAAAAATTGCGAAGAATGCACACAAAAAAGGAACAACATTGTGTGAATCTGCAACAGAACTTGGGTTTATCACAAAAGAAGGTGGGGAAGGTAAAATTA
>CANKQN010000092.1 GCA_947485035.1 Rickettsiales bacterium
CGGCATGCCAAAGTTGCGCGGGGTAACTTCAACGCGACGCATCTTTCCGTTTTGCACAAAAATTATCGTGTTGTCTTCGAATGAAAGCAGTTCGTCTGCCTCTGATTTTGACTGCACCACCGCAAGCCTTTTCCTACCAAGGTTTTGTATGACGTTTGCGTAATTTTCGACCGCATTTTTGAAGGAAATTCCCACCATTTGATGCGAAATATTTGCTGGATTGAGCAATGGTCCCAGCATGTTGAATATGGTTTTTTTCCCAAATTTTTGACGAAACGGTGCAAGATATTTGAAAGATGGGTGATGCTTGCGCGCGTCCAAAAAGCAAATTCCAAATTTTTCAAGCGAAATTAGTGGGTCAATTTCCAAAATGCCAAGCGCTGATAGGAAATCTAGCGACCCCGAACTTGAGGAAACTGCACGCCCGCCGTGTTTTGCCACTTTCACGCCCATCGAAGCCAAAACAAAAGCGGAAATTGTGGATATATTTGTGGTTTTGATAGTGAAATTGTCTCCGCCTGTGCCACAAATGTCGATTGCATCACAAGGTAGTGTGATTTTTTGAGAAAATGAAAGTAAAATTTGTGCAATATCTGTAAGAAATTCAAATTCACGGCCGTGCATTTTATTAACAAACACAAGAAAATCTTCATAACTTCCTTGTGTTGTGATGTTTTTTAGCTCTTCAACAAGAAGCATTATATCATATCAAAATACTTTCTGCACGACATAATTGCATCGCTAAGTTTTGAATCATCAATGTTTATGTTTGCATCAAGTTCATCACGAATTTCATCGATTGAGAAATCTGCGACATCTTGAAGTGAATGTTTGTTTAAAAGCATATAACGAATTACATCTTCGCATGTAGAAATATCAATTTTTTTGCTTATTTCTACGATTTTTGTGTCAATTTTGCTGTGAATTTCAGCCTCTTTTGCGTTGAATTTATCGGAAGCACGGGAGTGAATTGCAATTGCGATGTCCTCGTTGAAACCTTCGATGCGCTGAAGGTTATCAATGCCAGTTTTTGTGATGATATCGATAGATGAAAACCCAGCTGCAACAAGCAATTGTGCGACAATTTCTTCAAGATCAAGTTCGTTTGTAAGCGTTGTAACGCACTCTTCGAACTCTTTAATTTTCTTTTGCGAACTTTCGTTTTCTGTGATAAAATGCACCGCCCAGCCTGTCAAATTACTTAGAAGGCGAACATTTTGACCACGACGACCAATAGCATTACTAATATTTTCCGCTGTAAGAACGACATCAAGACTTTTGGTTTTGTGGTCGGCAACAACATTTACAATTGGGATATTTTTCAGTGAGTTTATCAAAAATGTTGCAACATCTGGATGCCAAGAAATGACATCGATTTTTTCCTCACCAAGTTCTTTTGTAATGTTTTGGATTTTTTTACCACGAACACCGATGCAAGTTGCGACTGCGTCAATTGAAGAATCTTCGGAGAAAACTGCGATTTTGGAGCGAGAGCCAGCCTCACGAGAAATGGCTTTAATTTTGATAATGCCATCGTAAATCTCCGGAATATCGCTTTCAAAAAGACGAGTCAAAAATTCAGGAGTTGTGCGTGAAAGTGTTGCTTGCGACTGGAAATTGCTTCTTTGGATTGAATCCACAATTCCGGTGATTTTTTGACCGTTTTTCATCCTGTCAAGTTCGCCGAAAATTAGGTGTTTGCGTGGAATAAAACACTCAAATCTATCTATTGAAACAAGAACGCCGTTTGGTGAAACACGCTTAATTACGCCTGTGACAATTTGACCGTAAAGATTTTGGAAATATTGATATTCAACATCTTTTTCAGCTTCAAGAATTACTTCTGAAATTTCTTTGCGAATACGGTAGAGAATGTCGTGATTGATTTCAATCGTTGGCATGTCTTCGGCAATGATTTCGCCGATTTTTGCGCCAGACTTGATACTTTGTGCGTTTTTTAGTGAGACTTCACGAAATTCGTTTTCAACAGTTTCGACAACATTTAATTCTCGTGCAAATTCTACAAGACCATTAGATCTTCCAAATCTCACGATGAAGTTGTATCCATCACCAAATGTATTTTTTGCAATTTGAAGGAAGGCGGCTTCTAGGGCATCAAAGAATACTTCTTTTTTGATGCTTTTTTCGCTCGCAATCGCTTCAATAGCACTAACAATCTCTTTATTGTCGCCGTATAACAAAACTGACACAGTTCTTTAAAAAAATTACTTTGCTTCAAGCACTTGAACACCTTTGTATGTACCATCAGATGCAATACAGTGTTGGCGTTGTGGTTCACCTGTTTTTTTATTGATAACAACATTTGTTGCTTTAAGAGCGTGGTGTGAGCGTCTCATATCTCTTTTAGACTTTGATGTCTTCCTTTTAGGTACTGCCATTTTCTTAAAAAAAGTGGATTTTATTTTGAATTTTACAGAATATATAAACTTAGAATTTAAAAATCAAGTATTATTTCTTATTTTTCAAAAAAGTTCGCATTATCGCAATTTTTCACCGTGAAGCGTAAGATTTTCTTGCATTTTTATTTTTTCCAAATTTATTTTATAATAACCCAAAATACTTGGATAATTCTGAAAAACTAATGTTTAAAATAATAATATTGCTAATTTTCTTGGTTCAGTCCTGTGCTGCAACGGTAATTGGTGGAATTGCAGTAACTTCAACAATATTCACACGATACGAGCCAACTGTGTTTAATTCGCACCTAATTCGCACGGTTAAAAGCGATATCAACCATGTTTTGCACAAAAATAATCACGCAAAAAGTGCGATACAGCTCGCACAAGACGGCAACTCCGTTTATGTCGTTGGTCTTGTTTCAAGCAACGATGTTAAAACTCAAGTTCTGGAAGCCGTAACGCAAAAACTTGGCGGTTCTTATATTGATGAAATTGCCGTAAGTTCAACCAAGCACGCATATTTAAGAGATGCGATTTTGAAGTTTAGACTAAAAAAACATCTAATTTTCACAAAACACTTGAAATCGCAGAATTATCAAATATTTATTTATAACAAAAAAGCGTATCTTATTGGAAGAACGAGTGGTGATGATGAAAAAGAGCTTCTGATTAAAACCCTTGAGGCGGTTTCATATGTAACCGATGTAGTGATATATATAACATAATTTTTATTAACACAAAATGAACCCACTGAATTTACTGTTGTCTTCGCCGTTAATTGCAATTGCTTACCTCTTAATCTGTTGCAGAAGTTCAAGCATAAGCACGCTTCGTGGTGTTGGAATTACGATTGCATCTGGAATTTTTGCATTAACTCTGTACATCCTTCGCCAGTTTATCCTTTACGGCAAAACATTCTACTTCTTCAAGCCAATTGGAATTTTTCAGTACAACATTGAAATTAATGGAATATCCATTCTGTTTTTGCTGTTGACAAGCTTCATAACTCTTATTTGCATACTGTCATCTCGCTATTCAATTCAAACAAGGGTGAAGGAGTATCTAATTCATTTTTTCATTCTACAATTCGCCGTTTTTGGAGTATTCCTCTCAAGAGATATCGTTATGTTCTATGTATTCTTCGAACTAACACTTGTGCCAATGTTCTTCATTATTGGAATTTGGGGCGGTGCAAACAGAATATATTCCACATTCAAGCTTTTCCTTTATACATTCACGGGTTCTGTTCTGTTTTTGATAGCAATCGTTTATCTTGTAATCACTTACAAAACAACAAGTATTTTGCAGTTAGTCTACTGCCTTTCCCCTGAAACAGGTGTTCCGCTTCCGTTAAATATTGAAAAGATTTTATGGCTTCTTTGCTTTGTTGGTTTTGCAATTAAGGTGCCAATGGTTCCATTTCACACATGGCTTCCAAATGCCCATGTTGAAGCTCCAACCTCTGGTTCGGTTGTTTTGGCTGGAATTTTGATTAAACTTGGAGGCTACGCCATGCTGACAATTCTTCTTCCTCTTTTCCCAAATGCCTCAATGTATTTTCAGGATTTCGTGATAATACTGAGTATTGTCGCAATAATTTATGCTTCAATAGTTGCAATGGGACAAGAAGACATCAAAAAAATGATCGCCTATTCATCAATCGCACATATGGGGTATGTTACGATCGGCATTTTCACATTCTCGCAGGACGGCATTTCTTCCGCAATTTTCCAAATGCTAAGCCATGGTTTTGTTTCCGGTGCATTATTTCTTTCAATTGGGGTAATTTACGAACGCCTTCAC
>CANKQN010000093.1 GCA_947485035.1 Rickettsiales bacterium
CGAGTTTTAACCGCTTCAAAAACTGTTGTTTTGCCTTGAATTTGACACCCAGCCAGTAAAATTGCAGATTTCACCTGTGCCGAAGCAACTTCCATTTGGTAAATAAGCGGCATAATTTCGCCACCTTGCATAAAGAATGGAGGTTTTCCACCTGTTGCTGAGTGAAATTTCACGCCCATTTGTTCAAGCGGTGTGAAAAGGCGTTTCATTGGTCTTTTGGAGAGTGAAGCATCGCCAGTGAAACATGTGTTGAAGCTGTATGGAGCGAAGAGCCCTGCAAGTAACCGTGTTGATGTGCCTGAATTTCCAAGATATAAATGTGTTTTTGGTTCCAAAAGTGAATTCAAACCCTTGCCATAAACAAGCCATCTGCCAGCCTCCTTTTCAACTCTAACACCTGCCAATCGAAGAGCATCAATTGTGTGAAGGACATCGTCTCCTTCTAAAAGATTCGATATTTCACTAACTCCACTTGCAATTGCGGGAATGATTATTGAGCGATGAGAAAGGGATTTATCCGGAAATGTTTCATTAATTCCAAATGTTCCATTTAAGCCGATGGTTAAGTGCGATGTTCTTTCCGCCACAATTCTTCTTATTATTTATAAATCACAAAGAGGGAAAAAATGATTTGTCAAGTGCGAAGTTGCAAAGTGTCCGCCATTACATGGCGTATCACTATGGTAGAACAAAATTGATGGAGAAAAAAAATCTCGCCCACTTCCCCACAACGCAAAATCCTCAAAAACCCTTGTAGAAATTGAGTTTCTGCCAAATACCCACAATTTTTAGTGTATCATCATAGTATAACAAAAATAAAAAAAGAAAAAATATTATATGATTTGTTTCGTCAAAATCCTCACATCACATCACGCTTTTATGAATTGTTATGGAAGCGTAAAGCAGCGTTATTAGATAAAAAATTGCATACCAACAATGATACTTGATGAACTTAGCGATGCTGTTTTGCTTGTGCCGTCAGAATATGATATTGACCGCTTTGGAATTGCCCCTTGTCTTCCAAGAATGTATATTGATGTTTCCCGCGAAAGAACGAATGTCGCACCACCAAGAATTCCATACGAAAGACCAAGAGAGCGTGAGGTATCCTCGTTATAAAAATGTTGAAACAAACCAACTCCTCCCTCAACTCCAATTACACCAGCAAGATTTGGAAACAGTGGAATATCTGCAAAAAGGCGAGCAGTCGCCGTTCCGTTATGGTTTCTTATGTTGTTATATTGATCCACAGTCTCTTCCGTAAAAGACAAAACTTCATACTGTACACCATATTCAAACCTCATATACGGTAATGATTCAAGCAACTTTCCTTTGTAAGCCCCAATCATTCCTTGGTAAATTTCGTTTTGCCCCGAAAGAGTTTGCGTTACACCGTCCTGAACAACATTCATTGTGAGTGACATTGGTCGACCAACGTTGAATGATATGTATCCGGAAAGGGGTTTTTGCTGTTGACTTACTGCATTTGCAAGCTTTGAGTGAGCAGCGTTTCCGTTAATTGCATCGCCGCTTTGATAAAACTCATTCAATGCACCATTAATTATTGGGACATATTGCTGCTGCTTTGAAGCACTACCTCCATCGCCTTCTTCAAGAATAGCTCCCTGTGTCGTTCTTTCAATAATTTTATAAATCTTTGTTGTTTGCACAGCACTATCGTCCATTTCCGAATCTGCAACATACCCCGACTCCCCACGGGAAACATACCCGTGCATGCGTGTAATATCTTGCGTGAACGCAATCTGAGGCTTTAATATTGCAACGCAAACAAACACTATCGCAAAAATTTTATTCATAGCACTACGCAAGAAGTTTGATATTGCAAAGTTCCGATGTCACATTTCGCACAAGCGTTTCACCCTTGTGGATTGCATTGCTTTGAAAATGCTCTTCAATCTCTGTAAGTTTTAACATTTTTCCGTGCTTTATGTAAAGAAGACTTGCTTCCAGAAAGGCAAAACCAGTTGGGCAAGCAATGTTAATTTCTGTTAACTTGAATGATGTGCCATCAAGAAGGAAATCGCATCCGCAGATAAACTCTTGTTTTAAAAACTCAACGTCATGAAATAGCGATCGAAGCGTTTGAATTGCTGTTGTAAACGGTGTGTGAAGGTTTTTTGGGAATGTATCTGAAAAATTTAGTGTTTCATCGCAAACGGGGATAATTCTTGCACCGTTAATTGTGTTGTGAATATTATTTATGGGTTCATATCTTTTAAATGCACCAAGAAAATTCCCGCGAGAGAATATCGCTCGAATATCGCCAAATTCAGGGTTTTTCACCGCTTGCTGAATTAATACCAGTTTTGTTTGAGTAATTTGATATTTCGCAAACTCTTCTTCAATTTTTTGGAAATGTTCCACAGCTTTTGAATATTCATTAAACACACCAACGCCAATGCCTCCGAATAAATTAAATGGCTTAATGCAAATTGGAAGTGGAATTGCGCGAATCTTTTCGTCAATATTCACACCGCTTACAAGCTCAACAATTGATGTATTCATTGCAATTGATGAATAATCTGCTTTTAATTGATTGCGAAACTTTGCAACAATTGGTGAGTATTCTGCGTAAAGTGTGGAGACATTTTCGTGATTATTTTGAAGAAGGTATGGGATAACCTTATCCTTGTAAAGGCAGATATCTTCCATGTTTTGTGGAACAATTTGTGAAATTTGTGCAAGTTGATTAAATTGCACAAGGAAGTCGTCCGTTAGGGATTGGGGCATTGCTCGTGAAATTAGCAGAGATATATCCTTGATATTTTCAATTGGTGAAACGATAATTTTTCCAAGCAAGTCTTCAATTTGACCAGAAGATGGTGGAAGGTTTTGAATAATGTTTTGATATTCTTGAAATATGCACTGAATCGCAACATTTGGTGTTGAATATTGTATGGTTTCAATAACGAATTTTTTATTTTTAATTAAAAGCGATGGCGTGGTAATTATCACTTTGTATCCGTCTTCAAAAAAGTGATTGATTATTGCAAAATCGCCAGATCGCCCAAGATATAAACCATTATCAATTCCTTGCTGAAAGACATCATTTTCAATGATAACAATAACTGTTTGCATAAATTTTTTTAATGGTTTTGTTGCAATATTACAGGCATATTGAAGCTTTAATTTGTGAAATTGCGGAATTAAGGTGTTGCAATGTGGAATCGTTTCGAGCAGATTGTATGAAATACGAGCCAATAATTACACCATTTGCGTGTTTTGAAACGGAAGCGGCAACTTCGGGGGAGGATACTCCAAAACCAACGAAAATGGGCAATGTTGGTTGGTTTTCGTGAATATAATTTTCAATTCGCTGAACCATTGGAAGAGCTTGACCCGTCGTTCCAAGTGTGGAAACGAGGTAGATAAAACCCCTTGCACGGGCTTGAATTTGCAAAAATCGTTCATTTGTTGTTAAAAAAGAGACAATTTGTATGATGCAAATATTCAAACCGTTTGCAATTGATTCAAATTCAGTAGATTCTTCAATTGGCAAATCAACGCAAATAATTCCATCAACACCAATTTGTGAGCATTTTTCCAAAAACGCTCCTTCGCCATATTGAAAAATGATATTGTAGTATCCCATTAAAATTATTGGAGTATTAGCATCGTTTTTGCGAAATTCTTCAATAAGTGTGAATACATCTTCAAGTTTTGTGCCGTTTTTAAGGGAAACCTGTGCGGAAATTTGAATTGTGCCACCGTCGGCGGTTGGGTCGGAAAATGGGAAGCCAAGTTCAATGATATCAAGACCTGACTCAACACCTTCATGCATAATTTTAAGAGTCTGTTCGTGCGAAAATTCGCCTGCCATGAAGTATCCAACAAGTGCTTTTTCATTATTGTGAGATAACTTTTTCGTTGTGTTTTCTATTCTGTTCATTTTACCATAAAATCGTAATATAACGAAAAACGAAAAAAATAATTATGCAAGTAAATTCAAAATTACAAGTTTTGCCTTGGTACAACTATCCCCTAATTGCATTTCTTGAATCCTACATCAATCCCTCAATGAATATTTTTGAATTTGGAACAGGCTTTTCAACAATATTTTATGCACAAAATAATTGCAATGTTTATGGTGTTGAATGTAATATTGAGTGGATTGAAAAAGTGCAGGCACTGTCTACAATGCATAATCTTGAGCAAAATATTGCGATTGAATTTTGCCCAAAATCTCACGAA
>CANKQN010000094.1 GCA_947485035.1 Rickettsiales bacterium
CAAGTTGCTACGACCAGCGGTCTACGGTTAGCTCAATCTTTGGGTTTTTTAGAATAATCGCTTCTGCTTCGCATCGCAAATCCTGCCCCCGCAACCAATTTTCCACATAAACGTTTTGGAACATTTCCACCACTGACACTTCCACAAAACATCATAAAATTTCGAATAATTTGCTATATTGAAGTTACAAGATTGCAGTGCATACCGTGAAAAATCAACAAAAGCAAGGTTTGATAGCGAAGAGGCATTGTGGCGGGTAGGAGCTATCGCCCTCTAATCACTGCTCCGAAAATTCCAGATTCACCGACGCGTGGAATATTTGCGAAATTGCATCTTTTTCATTGGCGTTGAGGGAAAAGTATATTCCTTCAAATTGAAGTAAATATTCCTGATGCAATTCTTCATCAAAAAATGTGAATTTCATTGAACCAGATTGTGCGTCCCCTAGAACATTGCCCGAGCCTCTGATTTTTCTATCAACTTGAGCAATATAAAATCCGTCATTGGAATCTTTCATTGCTTGAAGGCGTTCTTTTGCCTTTTCACTCATTCCTGCTTGAGTTTCATCTTGGGAATTTTCACCGCCATTACTTCCAAAAAGCAAAATGCAATATCCCTGTTCAGCAGACCTCCCAACCCTTCCCCTTAGTTGATGAAGAGAAGCAAGACCAAATGTTTCCGCGGATTCTATCACAATAATATTTGCCTTTGGAATATCAATTCCAACTTCAATAATTGTTGTCGCAAGAAGGACTCGCACACTTGGGTTTTCTTTAAATTCAAAAATTGCAGAATTAATAGCGTCTTCCTTCATTTGCCCGTGAACTGTGAGGATTTCGCCTTCTTTGAAATATTTTTTTAAAAAAATTTCCCGCTCTTTGATGTTAGATTTTATTGCACTTTCAGCTTCAACTAAAGGGCAAACCCAGTACATCTTAAATTCATTGCCAAATTTTCTTTTTGTTGATGCAACAAGTTCGCCTGCTTTTGTGTTTGAAAGCAGAGTGGTTATTATTGGCAAACGGTTTTGAGGCTTCTGCGTTATTGCAAAAAATTCAACGCCGGAATACATAGACATTGAAAGCGTTCGGGGAATTGGGGTGGCTGTCATTGTTAAACACTTTGCGTTTTCAGACTTTTTCATCAATTCCAATCGTTGACGTACTCCAAATTTGTGCTGTTCATCAATAATAACAAAGCCAAGGTTTTGAAATTCAACCGCATTCGCAAAAATTGCGTGAGTTCCCACCACAACATTCATCTCTCCGCTTTTAATTTTAGCAAGCTTTTCGCGTTTTTCTTTTACCTTGTCTTTGCTCATCACCAGTGTGGTTGTAATGCCAAAATCCGTAAGAATTGCGTTAAAGCTGTGAAACAACTGTGTTGCAAGAATTTGCGTTGGCGCAAGAACGGCTACTTGTAAATTTCCTTCCGCCTTTATTGCATTTAATGCTGATGCAATTGCAACAATTGTTTTTCCACAACCAACATCGCCTTGCAATAAAAACAATTTTCCTTTGTCAGATTTCTGAAACTTCCCAATTTCTTCAATGGCATCAAGTTGCCCTTGTGTTAGTTCGAATGCAAGTTTTTGTTGAAGTTGTGGCAGAAAGTTTTCCTGAAACTTAATTGCATTTGCATGATTTTGATTAATTTTCTGAATTGTGTGTTTGTATGAAGCATATTCAAAAGCAGCAAGGAAGTTTTTTGCCGCTTGTAAACTTTCTAACGACGACGGCTTGTGAACTTCAACCAATGCAGAATTAAGCGTGAACTTTGTGTGGAATTGTGAATTGATTTTCGGCGAAACGGTTTCAGTGTATGGCTTTGCTTGAAGTTCTTTTAAAAGGAAATTTTGGGTTTTGATATCGTCAATTTTGCTTTTTTTGTAGCGGGGCTTAATCACAAGATTTTCCGTTACTGCAACTTTTTCTGGGTTCACTTTCGAGGGGTGAACTATAGTAATTTTATCTTTGAAAAAGCGGGGTCTACCTGAAATTGTTATAACATTTTGCAAAAGGAAAATTTTATTCCACCACGACTGTTTTCCCGCGAAGAATGTTAGAATTATTTGATGATTGGTAATTTCGCCTTCGTGCGTAACAAAAAATGCGGTGATTGTGTAGGGGATTCCTCTGGTTATGCGTAAAACGCTGGAATTCTTAACTGGGACAACCTTGAAAATGTTTGGAACTTCTTCTTTTAAATCTGAAAATTTATTCGCAATGTTTATTATTTCATAACGAACGGGAGAAGTTCCAATTGGGGTGAGGTGAGAGAAATCCTCAACAACAACTTTGACAGTTGAGACGGCCATTTTACATAATGGAAACCAAACTAACAACACCGATTGTTGTGAAGCACGAAATAGCAGTAATTATGTATCCAAGGATTGATGATGTTTTGAGGTCCAATGCAAGGTTGTGATCCCATAAAATGTGTCGAAGCATTGTGCCAGTGAAGAATGTTAGGCAAAATACCGTAGCAGTGAGGATTATGTAGGAAATAAATGAAAAAACCGGAGTTGAAGCATGCAAAGCCATTACGACAAGATAGAACGGAATTGATGGATTGTTATATTTATATATAGATACTATCATTGACCACAAAAGCACGATTGTGAAGAAGTAGACATAAACACCACACAGCCTTCCAAGAATTGATACGCCGGAAGTAATTTGCTTTTTGTATATTGAAAGATGCGGAGAGAGAGGTCTTTTATTCATTGACTTAATGTTACTTATGTAACGCACTAAAATCCTATAATTTAAAAAATCAAGTTTTTGTGAAAATTATTAGCAATGCTCCAAAAAACCTTGACATATTGATTTTATAAAATTAAATCCTTCAATACTTCAACTATGCAAACAAACAAAATGAACAAAAACACGGTAATTGATAAGTGTCTTGCGGAAATTCCTTACAGATTTGACCTCGTAATTCTAGCATCACAGCGTGCAAGAATGTTATATCTTGGTGCAAAATCACCACTTGGCGAAGAAATTCATTCAAAAGTTGATCTTGCCCTTCAAGAAATTGCAGCGGGCATTTGCACAAGAAAATCAATACTAGAATCATTCAATTCTTCTGTAACAGTTTTTGACGAAGAAGAAACAGTTGAGCCAAACTTCAACATAAAAGAAATATCCGAAGGCGTAAGCTATGACGATTTCAATGTTGAAGATGAAATGGACGAAGTAGAGTAATTTTTTTTAAAGAAAATGGCAGATTTCCTCCTCCCGCAAAATTCAAAAGTTAATAAAGACGGCAAATTTTATGCAAACAACGCAAAAAATAAGAAGTCTTTTTCAATATACCGCTACAATCCGGAATCTGACGAAAAACCAAGGCTTGACACTTACGAGGTTGATCTTGACACCTGCGGACCAATGGTTTTGGACGCTCTTATCAAAATCAAAAATGAAATTGACCCAACTTTGGCATTTAGAAGATCTTGCCGCGAAGGCGTATGTGGTTCGTGTGCAATGAACATTGACGGAACAAACACCCTTGCCTGCATAAAACCAATTGAAGATGTAAGCGGAAAAGTTCGCGTATATCCCCTACCTCATATGGAAGTTATTCGTGATTTAATCCCTGATCTTGGCAAGCTTTACAAACAATACTCTTCCGTGAAACCATGGCTGCAATCGTCTCAAAATGCTTCTTCTGTGAAAGAAAATATTCAATCACCCGAAGACCGCGCTAAACTTGATGGACTTGTTGAGTGTGTTTTATGCGCATGTTGTTCAACCGCATGCCCAAGCTACTGGTGGAACGGTGACGAATATCTTGGACCAGCCGTTCTTTTGCAATCATACAGATGGATCGCAGATTCTCGCGATGAAGCAAAAAAACAACGCCTTGAAGAACTTGATGATGCTTTCAAACTTTATCGTTGCCACACAATTATGAACTGCACAAGCACTTGCCCAAAAGGACTCAACCCCGCAAAAGCAATTGCAAACATTAAAAAAGAAATTGATAGTGCAAGATGAATGATTGATGTGGTTAAAATAAACAATAGGTTTTTTACTATTAGACGGCGCATCATGTATGCCGCACTCATATCATTTCCAATCATAGTAGTGATAATGTTTGTCAACTCGTATATACTCGATGGCGAAAGGGTTAAATATGCAACTATTACTGGCATTTCTGCACTTGTTGTATCTTTAACAATTATCGTAATATA
>CANKQN010000095.1 GCA_947485035.1 Rickettsiales bacterium
AGGGCATTGGTTTCATTTACCAGATGAAAAGTTCAACCAAACAACCCTCTTCCTTTTGGAGGTCTTCCTTTCCTCCCTCACAATTACACGCATTCTTGTGGCGATAAAATTTCTTGAAGCACTCAACCGCACGCCAATTATTGCTGATTTTATTAATTGGATTGTGGTGGAGAGGAAGCTGGTGAGGAGGAGTTATAAAACATTGAAAGCAAAAGTTATCAATGGAGAAATAAAAAAAAATTATTTGGTATATGAAAAAGGCATAAACGAGCGGGAAGCGTGGGATTTGATACACTTCAATAATATTATTGTTGAAGATGAATTTCCCTATTATAAAAAATGCAAAGAAGCAGTTATGGGGAAAACGCGTTATGAGTGTTGGAACGAAAAACTTGGACATGGATATTGCATTTTCAAACTCAACCCCGCCCTTTACAGGTATTTGGACGAGGGAGAATTTGGTGGTTTTTGGATACCAAAACGCCCATTTTGCTTGGAACATTTTATTTTTGGTGGTATTGTCATTCCATTATTATATTATGGAGCGTTTTATGTGCATTATTTACTACTTTATTGGTGCGATATTATTCTTAAATGGATTTAAAATTTTCCTTGATTTATAAAATCATCACTTTACAAGAACCCAATTCAGTTATTAAAAGTTAAAATGTCAGCAATTGCAGAAGCAGTAAATTTATTTGAACACAAAAACACAAAAAGAAGAAAAAGAGTCGGCAGAGGACGCGGTTCCGGACTTGGAAAAACTTGTGGTAAGGGTCAAAAAGGTCAAAAAGGACGCTCAGGTGTCGGTGGTGTTCGTGCCTTTGAAGGTGGTCAAACTCCTTTGTATGTAAGGCTTCCTCACCGTGGTTTCAACAACATTTTCCGTGTTGAATTCAAACCAGTGAACTTCGTTCAACTTCAAGAATATATCGATTGTGGCAAACTTGACGCTTCAAGAAAAATCACAATTGAGGATCTAATCGTTGCAGGTGTTATCAAAAATAAGGATCTTGTAAAAGTTCTTTCAAAAGGTCAATGTCCAAAAGGTCTACAAATTGAAGCACACGCTTATTCAGCTTCTGCCACTGCGGAAATTACAAAAGCGGGCGGAAAATTTGAAATCGTGCAAGGTTTCGAACCAGTTGCTGAAATTCAAGAGTAATTATGGCAAAAAAGCAAGTTAAACCAGCTTCTTCGGGGTTGATGTCCAAGGTGATTTTTACAATATTCGTTCTAATCGCCTATCGCCTTGGTTCATTCATACCCCTGCCAAACATTGATGTTTCAATGTTAAGTTCTATCGAAAAATATACAAAATCAGGAGTCTTTGGCATGTTCAACATGCTTTCGGGTGGCTCGTTAGCAAGAATGTCAATTTTTGCATTAACAATCATTCCATACATAACATCGTCAATCATCGTCCAACTTTTAACCGCTTCACTTCCAAGCTTAAAAGCCTTAAAGCAAGAAGGTGAATCTGGACAAAAACAGATAAATCAGTACACAAAATACGCAACAATAATTATCGCATTTTTCCAAGGTTTCGCAATTGCAAACGGAATTGGTGCCTCGGGGTTGTATCTTGGCGATGAATCTCACGGAACAATTTACCAAAAACTCAGCGTTGCATTAACATTAACAACAGGAACACTGGTTCTTCTTTGGATGGGCGAACGCATAACCGCAAAAGGAATTGGTAACGGAGTTTCCCTCATGATTTTCGCCGGAATCATTTCCGATTTCCCAAAGGCCTTCATTTCAATGTTTGAACTGACTCGCAGCGGCGCACTTTCACCAATTCAATTAATATTCATCATCGCAATTTTTGTGATATCTATCGCAATGATAGTCCTTTTTGAAAAATCCTATCGAATAATAAACGTGCAACAATCAAAACAAGTCAGCAGATTTGGCAGCACGCAAACCGCAATGGGAACTGGACAACTTCCTCTAAAACTCAACCCCGCAGGTGTAATTCCACCAATTTTCGCAGGCTCCGTCTTAATGCTACCCGCAACAATCGCAGGTTTCATGCCAAACAGCACAAATCCAATAATACGCTTTATCGCCGACAATCTCTCGCACGGTCAACCACTTTTCATACTAATATACATCGCTCTAATTTACTTCTTCACATATTTTTACACTTCAATCGTGTTTGACACCAAGGAAGTGGCGAATAATTTGCGTAAATCCAATACATTCATTCAGGGAGTCCGCCCCGGCGAACGCACGCAAGAATACATCGATAAACTCACAAAATACCTGTGTTTCATTGGCGGTTCGTACATCGCAATCGTATGTATTATACCAGAACTTATGTCATCAATGTATTCCCAATTTTACGCAATCGGTGGAACGGGACTTTTGATTGTGGTAAATGTTAGCACGGAAACAATCGCACAAATTCAGGTTCAAAAACTGTCTTCAAAATACGACAAACTCTCACAAAAAATTTAATATGTCAATTGTAATCTTCTTTGGAGCACCCGGCTCTGGTAAAGGCACGCAAGCAAAAAAGCTTATCGCCAAAGGCTTTGAACATATATCAACTGGCGACCTTCTTCGTGAATGCAAAAACAACAAATTGCACCCACTCAATGCAGTCATTTCTCAAAAAATGTCAACTGGTGAACTTATTAGTGACGATATTGTGAACGATATTGTGTCTCACAAAATCTCGCAAATTGGTGAAAATGTCATATTCGATGGCTACCCACGCACCATTGCACAGGCACATTTTTTGGACAAAACCCTCTCAATACACTCAAAAAACCTCTCAAAAGTAATACTGTTTGATATAAACCCAGATGTTGTAGTTGAAAGGGTTGTGAATCGTGAGGTTTGCAAAGACTGTGGTGCAATTTTCAACAAGAAATTCAACCCATCCAAGTCATGTGGAATCTGTGATTTTTGCGATGGAACTCTTGAACTACGAATAGATGACAACGAGGAAACTATTCGCAATCGCATTAAAATTTACAACAACTCGTGCGAATCGCTACTTGAATATTACCAAAAAAAAGTACAAATTATCGATGCCGCACTCCATGAGGACGAAATTTTCCTTCAAATCGGTGCCGCAATTAATGCGTAATTTCCGAAATTACCTACTTTTAATACGATTTTACAACCAAATTGGCACAATTTTGCTATTCATTCCGTGTTTTTTGGGATTGGCTTTCTCAAAATCCCTAACATTTGGCAATTTTTTTCTTTTTTTAAGCTCATCATTTTTTGCACGCTCCGTTGGCTGTATTTTAAATGATATCGCTGACAAAAAAATTGATGCAAACACTCCAACAACATCACATCGCATTATTGCATCAGAAAAGGTTAGTGTCAAAAATGCAATGTTGTTCGCAATTTTATTAATCATAATTGCACTGCCGTTGATTTTTTTTCTTTCCAAAAACGCATTTTTTCCGCTTGGAATTTCTGCGATTTTCGTGATTATCTATCCATATTCAAAGCGATTCTTCCCAGTTCCACAGGCATTTCTTGGTATAACTTACGCAAGTGGATTCTTAATTTGTGCTTCTCACGGGCTCAATATCCCATTTTTTTTGCTAAATTTCAACGCGTTTTTGATTTATCTTTCCCTTATTTTATGGATAATTTTTTACGACACAATTTACGCAAAACGCGATTTTGCTTTTGATAAAATTAATAAAATAAGAGCCTCTACGGTGTTTTTTTCCAAAATTTCAATACCATTTTTGAGTGAAAATCAGCGAATAAATTTTGCACTTGTTACCTTATGCTTCGCCTCAAATGCAATATTATTCCTTATAGAGCCTATATTTTTGCCAATTTTCTGCAACGCAACTCTGCAAATTTTGTCGATTTTCACAAAACCATCGCTCGGTTTCAAGTTGAACGCTTTGTGCATTGTGCCAATGTTTTTTTGGATTGCATAACCACGGCAGAATCCAGCTTTTTTATTTCTTCTTGGTATCTACCGATAAAAATGTTACGCCTGACTTGTTAATAAAACCCTTCGCACCAACATCTTTTGAATTGGAAAGACGACCTTCTGACTGAGGCTGAACTTTGGGTGTTTGAGGTGATGTTGCAGGTTTTGGCGTTGAATTATTTAATGGCTTTTGCGGTGGTTTATTTTGAGTGAATTGAATTACAATAAATGATATGAAGCGAGCAATTCAAGACA
>CANKQN010000096.1 GCA_947485035.1 Rickettsiales bacterium
GAACAATATCAAAAGGAACTTAAACGCCTTGATGCAATGGATTTTGACGACATAATTTTCAACTGCGTTGATATTTTGGAAAAACACGAAGAAATTAGAACATCATACCAAAACCTTTTTAAATATATATTAATTGATGAATACCAAGACATTAACGGACTTCAACAACGCTGGGTGAAATTAATTGCGGGAAATAACCCAAACATTACCTGCGTTGGGGACGATGACCAATCAATTTACGGCTGGCGTGGTTCTGATATTTCCTACATTCTAGGCTTCAAAAAAGCAAATTCCGAAGCAAAAATTGTGAAACTGGAGCAAAATTATCGTTCAACTAAGGATATTTTAAATGTCGCATCAAAGCTTATTCAACTGAATGGCGGAAGGCACGGCAAAACATTGTGGACGGAAAACCCAACAACGGATATTGTGAAAATTGATACTCACTTTGATGCAAAATCCGAAGCAAAGCATATTACGGGCATAATTCAAAACTTCAAACATCGCTATAATTACAAAGATTTCGCAATACTAGTTCGAACCATTCGCCAAACAAGGGCAGTGGAAGAAGCTATGGTATTTGCAGGAATTTCATACAAAATTATTGGCGGTTTGCGATTTTACGAACGAAAGGAGGTTAAGGATATTCTTGCATACATTAAAGTTTTGATATCATCGGAAGATGACCTTGCAACCGAAAGGGTGTTGACTACTCCAAAACGAGGACTAGGCGACACAACAATGCAAAAGCTTTATGTTCAAGCCCGTGAAAACAACACTAATCTTTTAACAATGTTGATAACGCTTGCCTCTGGTTTTGGTGGCGATATTGAAATTCCAAACCGTGCATATTCAGGTCTTCTACAAGTGGGGACTCAAATAATTAAATGGCGTGAGGCATTGAATGACACTCCCCTTACAACCGTTTTAAAAAATATTCTTAAAGAAATCGATTACGAGGAATACCTTAAAAAAGACGATGAAACAACTTTCGATTCCAGAATTGATAATATTAACGAATTGCTTGCAACTTTGGAATCTTTTCAATCTGCTGGGGAATTTTTGGATTATGTTTCCCTTGCAACATCGGTGGACGATTCCGATTCCAACGCCGATTCCGTTAACATTATGACAGTTCACGCCTCGAAGGGTCTTGAATTTCCATTCGTGTTTTTACCGGGTTGGAATCAAGGAACATTTCCTTCTGATAGAACAATTGAAGAGCTTGGCAATGCCGGAATTGAAGAAGAGCGAAGACTTGCATATGTGGCAATTACCCGCGCAATGGAGCAGCTTTACATTTCCAACACCAAGCTTTCATTTGTGAAACAAGGCTTTTCCCTTTCAACGGAAAAATCAATGTTTTTAGATGAAATCCTTCAACATGCCGAAAATTCCGTTGAATATCACGACAGATCCTCCTCATTTAACAACGAATATTCTTCGCACCAGAAATCCTATCAAGGAAGCAATTATTCCAAAAATTACGCAAAAAGTTATTCGGGAACTTCAACACAGAAAGCACCTGAACCTCAGGCTTTTGCTTCGGAAAAGTCATTTTTTGTTGGTAATTTGGTTTCTCACGCAAAATTTGGCAATGGAAATGTTGTAAAAACTGCGGGAACGCTTGTAACCGTGAAATTTTCCGATGGCACCGAAAAAACAATCCGTGAAGATTTCTTAACAAGGAAGTATATTTAACCTTGACTTTAAAAATCCACGGAATAAAAATACAAACAACGGGGCAGATGGCTGAGTGGCCGAAAGCGCTTTCCTGCTAAGAAAGTATATGGGTAAAACTGTATCGAGGGTTCGAATCCCTCTCTGCCCGCCATGATGGATGACTATCCAAATTTACCACTAAATCAAACGGTTTTACTGATCGTGCCGATGGCTCGCAAGGTGTACTCTAGCTTTTCACCATTTAATTTTCGCTTTACTCACGCGTTTGAAAGAGACAATCGTAAAATGAGCGAAAGCTTGCGATAAAGCATCACTGTTATTCCGCTGCACTGAAATAAATATCGTGAACTTTTCAAATATGAGACTTGATCGATTCACCAAGTGCACCGCGTTCAAACTTGAAGCCAGCATCTGTTAATTTTTTTGGATACACCTTTTGGCTACCAAGCATAAGTTCCACACCCATTTGACCAAAAAGATTTTTTACCACAAACTTGGGAATTTTCAAAAGACAGGGTTTGTTCAACGCCTTACCAAGCTCCTTGCTAAATTCTTCATTTGTTATAAAATTTGGTGATGTAAGATTGATAACATCCAACTCCTGAAACTTATCCTTATTTGCAATAATGAACAAAACCGCTCTGCAAAAGTCACTCAAATCAATCCACGACATAAATTGTTGACCGTCGCCAATAATACTGCCAAAGCCAAATTTGAATGATGGCAATAATCTTTTTAAAAAACCACCTTCATTTGCAAGAACAACGCCGGTTCTTATATTAATCAATTGATTAGCCGGCTTTTGTAATGTCAAAGACTCCCTCTCAACATCAAGGCAAAGTTGCTGGGAAAATAAGTTATTATTGTGTTCAATTTCGCTATATTCATCAACAACATCGTTACCGCTTGGATAAAACCCTATTGCACTTCCATTGATGATTAGCTTAAATTCATTACCAGATTCAAGTGAATAATCTGTTATTTTATCAAAAAAACAGACTCTGGAATGTAGAAACTTTTGCTTGTTTGCACTATTCCACCTGCGAAATATCGAGAGACCGCCTAGGTTAATGCAAACATCGTAATTTGTGGAGTTATTAAGCTTTTTGATAATATTAAAGCCTTGGTATTGCTTATTTTTTAAGTATTTTTCTGGCGTTCTGGATATTATATCAACATAAAAGCCGTTTAATTTCAAAGCTTTTGCCACAGCAAAACCAAGCATTCCCGTTCCGCCAAATATTGCAACTCTCATAACCACATTAAACCATTATCTTTTTATTTTAACACTGGAAAGACCACCATCGATGTTAAATTCAGAACCTGTAATCCAATTATTTTGAGGATTAAACAGAAACATCACCATGTTTGCAATGTCATCAACGCACCCCGCTCTTTCACTGGCGTGCATTGATAGTGAATATTTTAACGATTCCTGATTTTGCACGATTTTAGAAGTAAGCTTTGTGTCGATAAGACCCGGGTTTATAACATTGAACCTGATTCCCTTAGGGGCATAAGTTGCAGCAGCCGATTTAGCAAGTGCAATAACACCACCTTTTGCCGCTGCGATTGCCTCGTGATTCGCAAGACCAATGCTCGCAGCTGCTGAACCAATTAACACAACACTACAATTTTGCTTCACACACTTTGCGGCAGCTCTTACCACGGCAAAGCTTGTTGTTAGCGAGGAATTTATTGTTTTCATGTAATCTTCAAAGCTTACAAGATGCGCGGGCTTTAACAAAACAGAACCACAGAAGTTGACTACTCCGTTAATTTCTCCAAAATTTTCCAGAGCAACCTTCATTGCCTGCTCTACTTGTTCAAAACTTGATATATCTTCGACGGGATAATTGGAATCATTGCTTCTTGAAACGGTGAAAATGGTATAGTTTTGTTCGCGAGCTTTCTGTATGAAGCTTTTTGCGATGTCGCTATCACTTCCAAACACAACAATTTTTTGAGTCATATACTGTATAAAACTTTTTTCTATTGCTATATTATTAAGCGAAAAAATAAAAGCAAATAAATAAATTTTATTTTGTCGATACTCATAAAAAATTAATACACTTTAATAAAAATATAGCCGCGTTTACTCAATTGGGTGTGTATTTCTTAACCCACCCAATTACATTCCACCAGCGCGTTTGAATTAACGCCATGCACCTCTTGTATTCATCAAATCTTTTTGTGCGTCAACCTTTTTAACCCAATTGTTCGCTAGTGTTTTCTTCAACAAATTCGCAACAGCCACGCTTTTTGCTGTCGACGCTGTTGTTGGTCTGCGATAGTGTGGGCTATTCGCGTGGTTGAATTGGCTCTTTCCAAGAATTGACTGCTCAAAGTTATTGAGCCTTGATACACTTGTGTATATTGCAGTTTGCGGTCTTTTGGTGGCGCTATTTTTCACGATTGTATTTGCCGGTTCCTTCGGAAGAGCAACTTCTATGTGAATTTTTGCGATATCTTTAGTGTCCTTCAGAA
>CANKQN010000097.1 GCA_947485035.1 Rickettsiales bacterium
ATCCTTAAGCGTGGTAATATTAGAATCCGCTTTTCTGCTTTTGATAGCAAACTACTTGATAAATCAATCACGCAAATTGTCAACCACATTAAGCGTGTTGGTGGCGTTGTTAAAGGTCCAATTCCTTTGCCAATCAAAATTGACAGAATTACTGTTAACAGGTCTCCACACGTTAATAAGAAATCAATGGAGCAATTTGAAATTCGTAAGTTCAGAAGACTTATTGAAATTATTAATGTTTCTCAGGAAATTACAGAGCAACTTTCAAACATCGACCTGCCAGCTGGTATTGATGCTGAAATCAAGCTAAACAACAAATAATCCAAATAATTAAGTTAATAATAATGTCCACAGCTTTTAGAATGTCTCTTCTTGGTAAGAAGATTGGAATGACTCAGTTGAAGTCCGCTTCCGGAGCAGTTATCCCAGTAACACTTGTTCAAATTCTTGAACACGATGTGTTTGGGGTTAAAACCATGGCAAAAGATGGTTACAACGCCGTAATATTAAGTGCGGGTGATGTCGTTAAGGAAAAAAATGTTTCCAAACCACAACTTGCACAATACCAAAAACTTGGGATTGCACCACGAAGAAACATTTTTGAAGTGCGTGTTGAATCTGACAAGCCATTGAAATCTTGTGAAAAAATTGCGGAATCCGTTCTTGCTTCAGCAGAAGGAAGATATGTTGATGTTTCTGGAACAAGTATTGGTAAAGGTTTTGCAGGTCCAATGAAACGTTGGAACTTTGCAGGTCTTGAAGCATCACACGGTGTATCAGTATCACACAGATCGCACGGTTCAACAGGTCAAAGACAAGATCCAGGTCGTGTATTCAAAGGAAAACACATGGCTGGTCACATGGGTGACACAACAATTACTACACAAAACCTTCAAATCGTTCATGTTGATCATGAGCTTGGAGTGGTAGCAATTCACGGTGCCGTTCCTGGACACAAAAACTCTTATGTGTTCATCAATGATGCCATCAAAATGGGAAGACTTTCCTCTTTTGCAAAATTAAATAATGTTAATTTAGTATTCTAGAAATGTCTATTTCAGTTATAAGCTTTGAAACTAAAAAAGAGGTTGCGTCTATCGAATCTCCATATTTCATTGAAAAATACAAAGATGCAGATACACAATCTGTTTCCCGTATACACTACATATCAAAAAAAATATCGTTCATCAAAAAAGCCTCAACAAAAGGTATTTCTGATGTTTCCGGTACAACAAAGAAACCGTTCAAACAAAAAGGAACTGGTAATGCTCGTCAAGGTTCATTGCGTTCACCTCAATACAGAGGCGGTGGAATTATCTTTGGTCCAAAACCAATTACCGCAACATACAAGATAAACAAAAAAGAGAAAATACACGCTAAAAAAGTGTTAATTTCTAAGCTTTTTGCTGCTGGATGCATCACAATTGTGGACGAAATTAAACTTCCATCTTTCAGAACACAAGAAGCTATCAAGGCAGTTAAAAACCTTGGATTGAATGGTTCAGTTGCAATGATTCACAATAACGAAATTTCATACGAAGGTCTAAAATCCATCTCAAACATTCCTTTTGTTGGAGCATACTCATCGGATTCGTTTCACATATATGAAATCGTAAAGTACGACAATATCGTGTTCACACGCAGTGCTTTTGAAAAATTTACACAAGTTTTATAATAATTATGTCAGAATTCTACGCACTGGTAAAGCAGGAAATTAACACGGAAAAGAGCCAAAACGCTCTTGAGCAAGCAAATGTGAGAACATTCGTCGCACTTCCTGTTGTAAGAAAAAAAGAAATCGAGAGCGCCTTCGTTCTTTCGTTTGGTTATAAGCCTGAAAAAATTAATATCTTGACTTTTTCAAAAATCATTGCCAACAAACGCAACAGAACTACAAGGGTTGTGAGAATGAAGAAAGTATTCATTTTCCTTCCAAAAGGCAAAGATTTAACACTTATAAATAAGTAAATATTAGGTAAAACATGTTGAAACAGTCAAAACCAGTAACAAGCAGCACAAGATTTTTGGTGCAAGTTGATACAAAAAAATACATAACAGCAACGGAGCCATACAAACCCCTGACATCTCCACTTAAATCTGCAAATGGTAGAGATTCATTTGGTCATATTTCTTGTCGTCATAAGTCCGGTGGTCATAAAAAATTATACAGACACATTAGTTTTAAAAGATCCTTCTTTGGTGATGCGGTTATTAAAACTGTTGAATACGATCCAAATCGTAATTGCTTTATTTCATTAATTGAAAATACGGATAAATCACACGAATACATATTGACTTTTCAAGGTGCACAAGTTGGTAACAAGATTACATCTTCATTGAACGAGTGCGATTTCACGGCTGGCAACACAATGCCTTTGAAATACATACCTCTTGGTCTCAACATTCATAATGTTGAATTGAAGCCGAAAGCGGGTGGAAAAATGGTGAGATCTGCGGGTAACTTTGCAACTCTAATATCCAAAGATGAAGATAAAGCTATGCTTCGTATGCCTTCTGGTGAAATTCGCTATGTTTCTTTGGAATGTTTCGCAACAGTTGGTGAGGTATCAAATCCTGATCACAAAAACATTTCATACGGAAAGGCTGGTAGAAAAAGATGGCTTGGTATTCGTCCAACAGTTCGCGGTGTAGCCATGAACCCAGTTGATCACCCACACGGTGGTGGTGAGGGTAAAACCGGTACTGGTGGTACGCCTGTTACTCCATGGGGTAAGCCAACAAAGGGTTACAGAACTCGTAAGAGAAACAAAATAACCAACAAATTCATCGTAAAAAAGCGTAGTAAATAATAATTGAAATATGGCTTCAAGATCACAAAAAAAACCTCCATTTATCAATCTAAGTCTTCTAAAAAAAGTATTTAGATTGAAAAACAGACACGGTGCGACGGTAAAAACATACTCTCGTGCTTCAACAATCACGCCTGATATGGTTGGTCTGATAATCGCTGTTCACAATGGCAAGCAATTCATTAGCGTTGCAGTGACGGAGGATAAAGTTGGGCACAAACTTGGTGAATTTTCACCTACAAGAAAAGCACCTGTTCACAAAGTAAAGGTGAATGCAAAATTAAGTAATGGTAAATAGTATATGACAACAGCAACACTAAGTAGAGCACAAATTAGCCACAGAAAACTTGCACTAGGGGCAAATTTGGTTAGAAACATGAAAGCATCTGATGCATTATTAACTTTGTCATTTCAAGTTCAAAAATCTTGTCAACTTATCCACAAGCTATTGCTTTCTGCGATTGCAAATGCGGAAAATAACCACAATATCGACCCCGATTCCCTTGTGATTGACATTATCAATGTTGGACCTGCTACCCGTCTAAAAAGATTCCACGCAAGAGGAAGAGGTCGCTCTGCACCAATTCGCAAGCACTACTCCAACATAACAATCACTTTAAAATCACAAACTAATTAAACGAAATATGGGTCAGAAGGTTAATCCTATTGCTTTTAGAATACAAGTAAGCAACAATTGGAATTCAAAGTGGTTTTCAGAAAAAAATTACGCAATCAATGTTCAGCAAGATATCATCATTCAAGATTTCTTCAAAACACTTGAAAAGCCGTATTTAATTCACAATGTTACAATTGATAGAGTTGTCAACAGAATTTCAATCACAGTTCACACAAGCAAACCTGGTTTTTTTGTGAAAAAAGCACTTGGTGGTATTGAAAAAATTGTTGAGAAATTGCAACAAATTACTGGTAAAAAAGTTTCTCTAAATGTTGTCGATGTGAAGTCACCAATGCTTTCTGCAAAACTTGTTGCTATTAGCATTGCTGCTCAAATTGAACGCCGTGCTTCGCATGTAAGAGTTGTCAAAAAAACACTTACAGATGTTATGCACTACGGTGCTGCTGGTATCAAAATTATGTGTTCAGGAAGGTTAGCTGGTGCTGAGATTGCTCTTTCTGAAACTTACAAAGAAGGAACAGTTCCTCTTCACACAATTCGTGCAAAAATTGATTATGCACTTATTGAAGCACACACAACATATGGTGTGATTGGTATTAAAGTTTGGATTTCTAATAAATAATTATAAAATATATGCAACCGGCAAGAA
>CANKQN010000098.1 GCA_947485035.1 Rickettsiales bacterium
AAAAGGCATCGCTTGAACGATATATTTCAGAATTTGAAACGGTTGCCTCCACAATTGAAGGATATGCTGAAATTATTGAAATAGCAGACGACGAAATTCGAAACGAAATTTTCAAAGAACTGCCAAAGCTCATTGAAAAAATGAAATTTATGGAAATGGCAGAAATGTTTTCGGACGAAGCTGATAAACTTGGCGTTGTTTTGGAAATAAATTCAGGAGCAGGCGGCACAGAAAGCCAAGATTGGGCAGAAATGCTTGAGCGAATGTATATTAGATGGGCAGAAGAAAAAAAATTCAAAATGGAAATTGTGAACCGTCTTCACGGGGAAGAAGCCGGAATTAAGCAGTCGATTATGACAATTGAAGGCGAGAATGTTTATGGAATGTTGAAATACGAAACGGGCGTTCATCGCTTGGTAAGAGTTTCACCGTTTAATGCTCAAAATAAAAGGCAAACATCATTTGCTTCTGTTTTGGTAACTCCATTGGTCGATGAAACAATCACGATTAACATTAATCCAAGCGATATTCGAACCGATACCTACCGCTCATCAGGTGCAGGCGGGCAACATGTGAATGTTACAGATTCCGCCGTTCGAATAACTCACATTCCAACTGGGGTTGTGGCGGCTTGTCAAAACCAAAGGTCGCAACTTCAAAACCGAGAAACCGCCATGAAAATGTTGATGTCCAAACTTTACGAACTTGAAGAACGCAAACGCCAAGCAAAGCGAGATTCCGTTGAAAAAGATGATGTTTCGTGGGGGAATCAAATTCGAAACTATGTTTTGCACCCTTATAAACTGGTAAAAGACACGCGAACTTCCCACGAAGAAATGAACACGCAGAAGGTTTTAGACGGCGGAATTGACGATTTCATTTTCAAAATGATAACTTTTTCGAAGAAGGAGAAAGATGAGTAGTATTTACACCGAAAAATGGGTTTTGTTCTTGGATATTCTTGGGTTTGGGGATATTATAAACAACAAAAGCGAGGAATATGCGGAAATAATTTTGAAATTGATGGAATTGGCTTTAAATGACATCAAGAAAGAGGTGTCTAACGCTTTCAATGTATCACAATTTTCCGATACATTCATTATTAGTGGTACAAGTATAGAAATGGTATTGGGAATGACAAGCTTTCTACAGCAATATCTATTAGGGGCATGTCTTCTCTCCCGTGGTGCAATAACTTATGGTAAGGTTTTTCATAACGGTTCGCAATTTATTGGTCCGGCTATTACGCGTGCTTACAACTTGGAAAAATCGGAGGCTATTTACCCACGAGTTATTATTGACCCACTGTGTGAATATCGTATAGCGTCGAATAGTTTGTTGATGCATATATCAGATGGTATGACAATGCAAGACTTTGATGGATATTGGTATGTTTGGATAATGGGCGTTAGCAAGACTGAGGGTGTTGAGCAAAACGCATTGTTGATTGGAAATATCAACGAACTCTACGAAAAATACAAAAACACCAAACACCGTGGTAAATATACATGGCTGAAGCAAAAAGCCGATGAATTTGTTCAAAACACCAAATGAAACTTCTTCTTCTCCTTCTAATTTCCGCCTGTTCACTTAACGCACCACGCATGACAAGTACCGAAGTGACCTCCGAACCAAGTGGAGCAACCGTTTTGGTCGTTCATTCGGAAGGCTTCTACGACAAAGTTTATGGATATCCTCAAAAATATGATTACGATGGCAGAATTGTCAGCATTCAGGGGCAAACTCCGTTGAAGTTGGAAGTGCCAAAGGGGTCAAAAACGCAGGTTATCGTTGAAATGGGTGGCTATAAATCCGTTGAGTTTGAAGTCAATGCAAAAACGCCACGAGGATACTACGATGGTCAAAATAAAGAGTGCTTGATGGACAAGTATTGGTCGTGGGCTTGGGGTGGATTTCTTGACAAGGGAATCAGACTTTTTCGCCCGAATATTTACAAGGAACACTGCACGACGGCTCGAAACAATTACCATATAAAGCTTGATGCCATTTGAAATTATTTAAGTTGCAATACAGGCAATTAATTGCGAATGGGTGCGTTTTTTTCTTGACTTTTTCAAAACAAATTTTAAATAGACACAACAACGAAT
Organism: Rickettsiales bacterium; assembly: GCA_947485035.1. Lineage (GTDB taxonomy): Bacteria > Pseudomonadota > Alphaproteobacteria > Rickettsiales > Deianiraeaceae > CAJQOT01. The sequence goes on from CANKQN010000098.1 coordinate 2,109, forward strand.
ATATAACATTTTTTGTAACTAAATGTCAAAATACCTTTTCACCAGTGAATCGGTTGCTCCTGGGCATCCCGATAAAACCTGCGATATACTTTCAGATTCCCTCCTTGATTTCTGCATTTCCAAAGAAAGCGATGCAAGATGTGCATTTGAATGTTTCGCAACAACTGATACTGTGGTAGTTGGCGGTGAAATTAGGTTGAAAAATCACGATATTTCCAGCGAAAATGTTGAAGAAATCGTGCGTGAGACTCTGAAAAATATCGGTCATAACTACGAAGGTTTTTCACATGATAAAGTGAAAATTTACAACCACATACACACTCAATCCCAAGAAATTGCAAACGGCGTTGATGAAGGAGAGTCCAAAGAAGAAGGTGCGGGCGACCAAGGAATTATGTTCGGCTATGCCTGCAAGGAAACGAGCGAGCTTATGCCTGCCCCAATTTTTTACTCCCACCGAATTCTTCAAAACCTTGCTGGAATTGAAGGTTTGGGACCAGACGCAAAATCTCAAGTAACATTTGAATACGAAAATGGTCTGCCAAAAGCGGTTGAATCTGTTGTTGTATCAACTCAACATGGGAAAGATGTTGCACTTGAAGAAGTGCGTCAAAAAGTTATAAGCGTTCTTGAAGCAACACTTCCAAACATGCCATCGAAGCATAAAACTTTCATAAATCCAGCTGGAACATTTATTATTGGTGGACCAGTTGCCGACACAGGCTTGACGGGTCGCAAAATTATTGTTGACACTTACGGCGGTTCTGCACCACATGGTGGAGGTGCATTTTCTGGAAAGGACCCTACAAAAGTGGATAGATCCGCAGCATATATTGCACGATATTTAGCTAAAAACATCGTTCACTCTGAACTTGCAACTCGTTGCACAATTCAGCTTTCTTATGCAATTGGCGTTGCACATCCCGTTTCAATTTACACCAACACCGATGACAATTCGAAAGTAAAAAATGCCGATATTATCGATTTTATCACGCAAAAAATTGACCTGACACCAAGGGGAATAAGAAATCGTTTGAAAATGAATAACCCAATTTACACACCTACCGCAAGCTTTGGTCACTTTGGAAGGGACGCTGTCCCACAAAGTAACCTGTTTTTATGGGAAGAGACCAATCTTTATAACGATCTAAAACAATGGTTTAATTTATAAAATTTATGAAAGAACGCACAAATGAAGTGATTAAAAAAATCGTCAGAACTTGCATAATTGCCGTTCCTGAATCTTTACACTTGGCTATATTAAAAGAATTTCATGGATTCACATCAATCCTAAACTTCTCGCAGACCATCAAAAACCTCATTGCTATCGACCAAATGCAAGTTTTTGGAATTTCTAACGAAATGCAAATAATTTTACGCCACGTAAACCAACTGAAAATGCTTGGAAGCATGAATGCTATCACGAAAGCGTTTCAAAAAGAATACGAGGAAAAACATACACGCACGGTTGTTGTGGTGAATCTTGCTGCCGATCATGATATTTCCTTAGACGAAGTTACTCAATTTTTAGGCAAAAAAATTCCAGAACCGTCCGATATCATATTCAAAACTCACAATACAATTGGCGTTTCAATACATTTCAACAACTCAATTATTGAATACACGCCTGACAGTATTCTTAAAACATTAAAAGTTGCGTGAGCATTAATATTATTCAAGACGCCCTTCCCCGAATTCCAAACATTTCGGGGGTATATAAAATGCGAGACATAAACGCCACAATTATCTACATTGGTAAGGCGAAAAATCTGCAAAAACGGGTGCAATCTTATACAAAAATTAACGAACTTTCGCCAAAAACACGCACACTTGTTGAAAATATTGCTTCAATTGAATTTGAGATTAC
>CANKQN010000099.1 GCA_947485035.1 Rickettsiales bacterium
CATTGATTTTTTGTTCACGTGTGGAGATCTGTTCACTGTAATTCTGTCAATTTTGATTGGCAAAGGAATTGGACCTTTAACAACACCACCAACACGCTTAATGTGGTTGACAATTTGTGTGATTGATTTATCAAGTAGTTTGCTATCAAAAGCAGAAAAGCGGATTCTAATATTACCACGCTTAAGGATACTCTCCTTTGTTTCACGAACAGAATTTTGTGACATAACGCTAAATTAAACATTAAATAATTGTTAGCTTTTGAACCGCAGTTTTTTATATGTCAAGAGTTTTTTTACAAATGATGATAAATACTGCAATTAATTTTAATCAAGGGCAATTTCATCAACAGATTTCCCCGAAGTATATTGATTTAGATACCAAGCAGTTCGCCGTTCAACGAAATCTTTGGCGGTGGAATCAAGTGTTTTAGCAAGATCGTCGATTTTTCCACGGTTTTTTTCCACAATTGCTTCCTCTATTGCATTCAATACTTTATGAATTTTTTCAAGCTCTGTTTTCGTTGCAAGGTGGGAATCTGTCAGTGCATCGTTGACAAGTTTTGTAATGTTGCGTGCGTCAATCGTGGCATCAATTAATAGCTTGTTTTCAATATCAAACTGCGCATTTTTTATAGCATCAACAAGCATTGCACGAATTTCATCACCGGCAATGCCATACGATGGTTTGACTTGTATTGAATTTTGCGTTAATTTTGTGGAATCCTCACTTTCTTCCCAAGCTTCAACGGAAAGAATGGCGTTTTCGTCCAATAAAAATTTGATAGAAACCTTCACAATTCCTGCTTTTGCGGGTGTAATGCCTTTAAGTTCAAATTTAGCAAGTGAACGGCAATCGCTGGCGATATCCCGCTCTCCTTGAACAACATTAATCATAATTCCCGTTTGGAAATCTTCAAATGTGGTGAATTGTACTGTTTTCTCAAATGGGATTGAGGTATTTCGTTCGATAATTTTCTGAACTGCCCCACCAAATGTTTCAATGCCAATTGAAAGTGGAATTATATCTAGTAAAATGTTCCCCGTAGATTTCCTCACAGTGTGAAACGCCTGCACAGCTGCACCAAAGGCAACGACGCGGTCAGGGTCGGCATCATTAAAGACAGGAACGGAAAATTCGTGGTTTAATGCTTCGGAAATAATTGGCATGCGTGTTGAACCTCCGACCAAAACCAACCCCTTGATTTCACTTTGTGGAATTTGTGAATCCTTCAAAGCATTTTGCATAACCGCAACGCATTTGTGAATTAATGGCAGAATGATTTCGTCAATTTCGTCTTTGGTAATTTCATTTGGAAGTTTTGACAAATCTTCTTGTGTAATTTGGTTGAGTGATTTTTTTTCTAAAAATGCGTTTTCACTCAACAACTCCTTAATTACTTTGGCGAATTTTCTTGAAATTCCATAATGCTTTGCAATTGCTTCGTCGAAGTCATCGCCGCCAAGGTTTGCATCCCCACCCGTTGCAACAACATGCACAACACCTTTGGACATTTGCAAAATTGAAACATCAAATGTTCCGCCGCCAAGGTCAAAAACAATGTAATAGCCCTCTTGTCTGTCGTCAATTCCGTAATAAATTGCGGCAGAAGTTGGCTCTGATATCATTCGCATAACTTCAAGACCCGCCAATTCCGCAGCAAATTTAATAGCATTTCTTTTTGGTTCGTCGAAATATGCGGGAACTGTTACAACGCATTTTTTCACACCATCGCCAAGAGCTTCAACAATATTTTTTTTTATTTTTCTGAAAACTTCCGCAGCAAGTTGTTCTGCCCAGAATTTTTTTCCCGCAATGTCAATTTGAATATCCTGCCCCAAAAATCTTTTGATTGAGGAGATTTCCTGCATTGCAAGCTCTTGTGTTGTAATGTTACCGCTTGAATCGAAGTATAAAACCGATGGCATAATATCCACAATTTCATGAATTTGCGTTCCATCAAACCAATAACAAAGGGAATTTGTTGTGCCAAAGTCAATACCAACCGCAATTTCTTCGTTTTGTTCTTTGTGTGTAATTGCGTCTTCAATGTTCAGAAGTGACATAATAACTTATAGAAAATTTTTCTTTTTCAAATGTCACCGATTAATTTTGTCAACCAATATTATTCAAACATTGATGCAATTTTCCTGCCAAAATTACACCGATGCACTGAATTTTTGCTCTCTTGTTATGTGGTAATCGAACAAATAAGCAATATTTCGCAAGAAAAGCCGTCCAATTTGCGTTACTTTCAAAATTTCACCATCAATAATAATTAAGCCATCTTCAACCATTTCATGCATTTGAGGAAGTTTTTCTGCATTTACAAGGTTAATTGGTGCTTGGAAGTTAGTCATAACACTTAAAATGATTTGCTTCATTTTGGCTTCATCTTCTGAAAGATTGTGCGAATTTTCAATTAGGAAAAAATCTTCCTGCCATTTTAAAAGCGATTTTTCATTTTGTTTATAACCATTTGGCGTTTCACTTATGGAAGATACTCCAAAACCGAGCAAAACATTGGAACTTTTGGTTGTGTATCCCATAAAGTTTCGGTGAAGGTTTCCCGCTTCCATTGCTTTGAAAAGGGTGTCGTTCTTTTTGGCAAAGTGGTCCATGCCAATTGCTTCATATCCCAACCCTTCAAAACCTTCCTTACCTTGCAAGAACATTTCAAGCTTTGCTTCTGGGGTTGGAAGTCCGTCATTTAGCTTCTTTTGTCCAGCAGATTTCCACGGAACATTTGCGTAGGAATAAAATGCGATTCTATCGGGCGAAAGTTCCGCCGTTTTTGTGAGCATATCGCTTATGCAATTCTTATTTTGAAATGGAAGACCGTAAATGTAATCAAAATTGATTTGACCAATTCCCACTTTCTTTGTATATTTCACAATTTCGGTAATTTTTTCATAAGACTGCACCCTTCCAATTGCTTTTTGAACTTTGTGGGTGAAATCTTGAATTCCAAAACTAATTCTTGTGAAGTTGTGACTTGCAAGAACGGAAATTTGATCCCTCGTTGTAAATTCTGGGTGTGCTTCAAGAGATTTTTCACAATCTGAAGTATATTCAAAATACTGCGAAAGCATTGTAATCATTCGCTCCATTTGTGAGGCTGGAATTGTTGTGGGGGTGCCTCCGCCAAAATGAAGTTGCGAAACCAAAATTTTTTTTAATCCTGTTTTTTCTAAACCAAGTGCTTCTTTGTAATAAGCAATTTCTTTTTCCAAGGCTTTAAGATATTTCGTAATATATTCAGGGTTTTCAAGTAAAACTTTATTGCACGCACAAAATGAACAAATTTTGTAACAAAACGGAATGTGGATATAAACGCTTACGGGCTTTGTGAAGTCCTCTTTTTTTAATTCGACAAGCCATTGTTCGTGATTCAGGTTTTTTTTCCATTCGGGAACAGTTGGAAAAGATGTATACCGTGGAATTTGTTTATTATATTTTAAAATTAGTTCGTTCATTTTTGAAAAATTATCTTATTTTGCTTAACAAATTCACGCACATTTTCCTCAATTGATTCCTTCACCACACCGTGACCAAGTCCATTTACCCAGCCATTTAACATTTCTGCTGGCAGTTTTGCAATTTCCTCCATATATCCAGCCATTTTTGGTTTTGAAATTTCCACTTCCTCAACCAAAATGTTTTGGTCAAAATTTCCTTGAATAGAAAATTCTCCGTGGTGGTTTTTCAGAATTTCTATAATATTGTGAGAAGAATCAAAGCCAAAGCAGTCGATATTTTTTAAATGTTTGTAATGTTCAATTTTTTGTGCGTAATATATAATAGGTACATTTGGAAAGTTTTTTTTTATTTTATCAATAAATTTTTGCATTTTTGCAAAATACCA
>CANKQN010000100.1 GCA_947485035.1 Rickettsiales bacterium
TGATTCATAGCGTCGGCGAAGGAAATATTTGTGAGGTCCTTGAATTTTTTTCCAAAAAATGGACCACCAGAAGCCGTGATTCCAACATTTGCGACAAGAGAAGAGTCAACGAACTCCAAAATACGATAAAGCGAGTTATGTTCGGAATCGACCGGTAAAATTTGCACTCCGCACTCAATCGATTTTTCTTCGATAAAACTCCATGCTGAAACGATGCACTCCTTGTTTGCCAACGCCAAAACCTTTGTTGAACCCACAGCTTCAAGAACGCACTCAATGCCGGCGACGCCAGAAATTGCATGAAGTGTAACATCGGTTTTCTGCTCTTCAAGCATAGTTTTGATGCTGTCATAAACCTTCAATTTTGGGAATGCCTCCTTGATTTTTGTGAAAATTTTCTTTGAAACGCATATCGCTTGTGGGTTGAAATTGATAATTTGCTTGGATATTTTCTCGAAATTTTCATTACACGAAAGAAATTGCACAGTGAATTTACCCTTCAAGTCGCCCAAAAGTAATTCGCACGCCGAACTTCCAATTGAGCCTGTTGAACCCAAAATGCCAATTTTTCGTGTGTTATCTTGCATAAATATCGGCAAGATCTATCATTTTTGACATAATATCACGCAAATCATCAATGTCGCTGTAGTGAATAATCACCCTGCCAGAGTTATCTTTTTGGTGCTCGATGTGCATCATTTGCGGAAATTTTGCGTTGAATGCATCCTCCATCGAAAGAACCTCCTGCGGTTGCTCTTCTTGCCATTGTGGGGCTTGAATATTTTGCACAGGTGGTGCAATTGGGGCAATAGCACTCACAAATTCTCCTCTTTTACGGTTGTTTTCGTCGGCCAATGTCTCAATGTGTTTTTCCAATGCACGAACCGAAAGGGTTTCAGTCTTAACCTTCGTCGCTATCGAAATAACCTCATCAGGATCTGTTATTCTCTTCAAAACTTTGGCATGACCCGTCGTAATTTCACCGTTTGAAAGCATTTGATGAATTGGTTTTGGCATTGATAAAATTCCAATCATATTTGCAACATGACTTCTGCCCTTACCAAGCATTTTTGCCACTTCCGCGTGTGAAAGATTGTATGTTTCACATATGTTTTTATAGCCCAAAGCCTCTTCAATTGGGTCAAGATTCGAACGCTGGATGTTCTCAATCATTGAAACTATATACTGTTCGGTTTCGGTAAAATCACGAATTATGCAGGGAATTTTTTGCAATCCAGCCATAATTGCTGCGCGATAACGCCTCTCGCCAGCGATAATTGTATAATATCCATTGCCATCTGTTTGCACGATGATTGGCTGAATTATACCATTTTCACGCACGGAATCTGAAAGTTCTTGAATATTCTCTTGATTGAAATTTTTTCGTGGCTGATTCGGATTCGTGCGAATGTTGACGATTGAAACTTCCTTGACAAGAATTGAATCCTGTGCTGCGGCATTACCTTCAATTTCGGAAAATGTAATGTCGCCAAGTAAAGATGAAAGTCCGCGCCCAATTTTGCGTTTTTTAAAATCTGGCAACATTTAGGCAATCTTTAATTTGCTTGATCCAACAGAGCCTTCGCCTTGTATTTTCATGTTTTTCGAATTTTGTGCCTTATTCATTTTCGCCATCATTTCCTTTGCAAGGGCGATATATCCTGCCGAACCGCTGCACGAAAGGTCATACATAATTCCCGGAACACCATACGATGGCGCTTCCGAAAGTTTCACATTGCGTGGCACAACCGCAGTGTAGACTTTATCCCCAAGGAATGAACGAATTTCCGCCTCAATATTGTGCGTTTGCTCGCATCGTTTGTCATACATTGTAAGAACTGCACCTTCAATTTCAAGGTCGTTATTGAAGTTTCTCTTCATAGCTTGATACGTTTTCAACAAATGACTCAACCCTTCGAGTGCATAAAATTCACACTGAACTGGGATTAAAATTGAGTGTGCACAAGCCAACGCGTTAATAGTCAACAACCCAAGAGACGGCGGGCAGTCGATGAAAATGTAGTCGTATTGGTCTTGAATAAGGTTGATGTGTTGCTTCAAAACGAACTCACGGTTATCGATGTCGTCAAGCTCTATTTCAGCGGCGGAAAGGTCGACATTTGAAGGAAGAATGTCCAATTTGCCAATATTCGTTGAAATTTTGATGCTGGAAATGCTGATTCCTTCAATCAAAGCACTGTAAATATTTTGCTGACACTTTCTTTTGTCAATACCAAACGCCGTTGTTGCGTTACCTTGTGGATCAAAATCTATTATGAGAACTCGCGCACCAATCGCAGAAAATGCCGTAGCCAAGTTTACCACAGTAGTCGTTTTTCCCACACCACCCTTCTGATTCACGCAGGCTATTACTCGTGCAAGATTGGATGTATGTAGTTTTGTTGAAACAGCATTGACCAATTTGTTTGTTCTTTTGCGAAGAAAGTTTGCACTAGTGATATCTGACATAAGGCTTCAAAAATTAGAATTAATTTTTTCTTGTAACAAGGAAAATTTTTTTTCAAGTAAAAAAAGCAAATTGTTTGAAATTAAATTTGAAATTTTTTCTATTGCGATAATTTCGTCGTTTTTCATGTGAGAAAGTACAAAATTTGCTACATCAAAACCCTCTGGTGGGCGACCAACTCCCAGTCTAATGCGGTGATAATCATTACCAATGTGAGCGTCCAAAGATTTCAACCCGTTATGACCGGCGTGACCTCCGCCTTTTTTGAATTTGACTTGACCAGATTTGAGATCGATATCGTCGTGAAAAATGAAAATGTTATCGTTGTCAATTTTAAAAAAATTCTTAAATTGAGTAACGCAAATTCCAGAATTATTCATATAAGTTTGAGGCTTGATGAAAATTATTTTATCAAGACCAACAGTGATTGTGCAGTGATGGCCTGAATATCTTTCAAGCCATTGTGTTTGAGACTTTGCGGAGCAATGAAGTATTTGCTCAATGCAAATAAACCCCGCATTGTGGAAAGTTTTTTCGTATTTTAAACCATAATTACCAAGCCCGACAAAAATAAATGTGGACATGGTTTAGGCATTACTCTTCTGAAATTGCGGAAAATCTTCTTTTAACAAGAGAACATTCAACAGGCATTTTGTGTTTTACTTGAGTGAAAAGCTCTTTTGCGTCATCAGCACTAATGCCATCCATTTCGAACATAACGGTACCAGCAGCAACAGATGCAACATAGAATTCAACACCACCTTTACCACCACCCATACGAACACCGATTGGTTTTTGAGTTACTGGCAAGTGCGGGAAGATTCTAATGATAATTCTTCCTGTTTTTTTAATTTTTTTCGCTAGAATACGACGAACAGTTTCAATTTGCTTTCCTGTTACACGACCAGATGTTACCGCTTTAATTGCGTATTCACCAAAAGATACTGTGTGACCAGATGTAGCGATGTTTGAAGGGATGACCTTACGAAACTTTCTGTATTTTGTTCTTGCCGGTTGCATATATTTTATAATTATTTATTAGAAATCCAAACTTTAATACCAATCACACCATATGTTGTGTGTGCTTCAATAAGTGCATAATCAATTTTTGCACGAATTGTGTGAAGAGGAACCGTTCCTTCTTTGTAAGTTTCAGAACGAGCAATCTCAGCACCAGCTAACCTTCCTGAACACATAATTTTGATACCAGCAGCACCGTAGTGCATAACATCTGTAAGTGTTTTTTTGACAACTCTTACATGTGAAGCACGGCGTTCAATTTGAGCAGCAATGCTAATAGCAACAAGTTTTGCAGAAAGCATTGGTGACTTCACATCGACAACATTTAGAGAAACTTTTTTACCAGTAATTTGTTGCAATTTCTCAACA
>CANKQN010000101.1 GCA_947485035.1 Rickettsiales bacterium
TGTTTTCCAACATAAATATCATTCATTGCAATTATTCTACCACTCATTGCACCAAAGCCATTTCCTTGGTATTGTGTCTTATCGTATATTAAAAAATCGTTAGATGTAATACTATTTGTAAGTGTGCCGTAGTCGAAATCTGAAGAAATCAATGTGCCGCTAATACCATCAGGACCCATCTCTTCTCCAGTCTTGGCAAGGACGGCATTTGTGTTTGCCACATGGCTTGAATTTGAGCTCATCTTGGCAGGAATTTTACTTGCCTCGCTTTTATCAAGAGCAATAAATGCGGGATTGTATAGCAAAAAGTCGCTGTTGGTTATGTTAAATTCTCCGCTTTTTATAACCTTGCTATCTAGGTCTGCAAATGTGAGAATTGTGTTGCTGTAGCTATTATATATTGGTATTGTATTTTGCAGAATTGTTTTCAGTGCAGTTCGTGCATTAATCTTTGCTGTTTGATAAGCTCCAATTGCTGCCGTTAAAATTGCGGCAGATTGTCTGTTAAAATTCACAGAAGGCATTGCGCTTGATGTATATGAATTGGTTGTGTAGTTATAATGTTTTGGCTCAGTAAATGATTCTTGACTACCAGAAAGACTTGTTGTTATGCTTGTGTTTGCTGAATTATATTCATAGATAATACTCGATGTGGAAACTGGCACTGAAATTGCAACATTGCTTATTGCACCCGCATTGTATTCAGTGTCAATTATGTAATAATTCTGACTATCACAACTGATGACATCACTACAATATTTCATAATAGGCACTGCCGTAATTGGTGTGCTGTATTTATTATTTGAATCCATAATGTTGTATTGCGATCTATTCAAAAAAAAGCTATCAATTATTTGAGATGCAAAACTTGAATTCACTGTATTGTTGTAATATAATCCAATGCTTGACGAAGCAATCTGATCATCAACTTTAATTTCACCAATTGCAGTCACAAAAACTTTATTACTCGAAAGCGATGTTGCCGTTGGCGATGCTGTTACAATAGTTGAGCCAGAAAGCGTGTTCATTAATCCGTTCACTGCCGGCTTAACATTGGTGGCAAGTGCCAAATATAGTCCGTTTTTTGAACTTGGGAAGTAGTCGTAATAAAATAGCGTCGCTGTTGAATTTGCGGCGTTTGATGCTGCGTTTTTGAATAAGTCAGAGAGGCTTGCTGATGACGAATATGCATTGTGTAGTGCATAAAAATACAGTTTTTCATTGGAAAAACCCGTCGATGTATAACGCTTGTAAAGGTCAATGCCTTTTGGTGCAATTCCATTAATCATTGCAGCAGTTGTTGTGCTGCTGTATTGTGTTGAATCGTCTGTTATTGATGGCTCTGCATTGTTTGCGTCTGGCTTAAATATATTCACGTCAAGAACAAGCGGTATTGAAGCTGATGTTAGTCCAACCACATTAGATGTTGCATACGTTGATTTGTCCACTAAATACAGTGGATTGTCATCTGCATCAGATACGGATTTATAATAAAGCGTATTGATAGTTTTTGCGGTGAGTCCCGCGAAAGCTGATGTGCTATCAACCGCGTTATCCTTCGCCGCAACACCAGTTCCAAACATTACAATTGGTGCTTGATATTGGTAATTTGCCGATGTTGATATGTTGGAATCGTAAATAAGGGCAAGAAGTCCTGATTCTACAAAGCCATTCATTCCATTTTTATAGTTATTGGCAACAATGTAGTTATCCGATTTATTTGGATAGACATACGCCTTGGTTGTGGTGTCATAAAATACATTAAAACCGCCTGTTACTCCACGGTATGAATATGGTGTTTGCGGCAAAGATTCAAGCGATGTATCAACTCCACTGTTTGTTGAATCTTTCAAAGTTGCGGTGCTTGTGCAAGAAAAAACCGCACAAGCAAGAACAAACGATGCGATGTATTTTACCCCCCAGTAAAAAATATTCATGAATTATAATGCGTTACATTGTTAGTAGTATTGGATTTTCGATAAACGATTTAATTGTGTTTAAGAATTCAGCGGCAAGAACTCCGTCTACCACCCTATGATCGCATGAAAGAGTTAGTGTCATAATTTCTTCTTCGTAGACTTGACCCGTCTTTTTACAAATTCTCGCCACAGACTTCACTCCTCCAACTGCGATAATTGCTGATTGCGGTGGGTTCACAATTGCGTTAAAGTGCGAAACATTATACATTCCAAGGTTGGAAATGGAAAAGCCTCCGCCTTGAAATTCTTCAAGTGATAGCTTGTTTTCTCTTGCGCGTTTGATCAAATCCTTCGCCTCGTTTGAAATTACACGAAGGCTTTTGGTATCAGCATTTTTCACGATTGGTGTAATAAGACCATCTTGAATTCCAACCGCGATCGAGACATCAACATTGTTGTAAATAATCATTCCGTTTTCAGACCATGAAGCATTAACATTTGGGTGAATTTTCAAAGCGTTCGCACAAGCTTTGATTATTATATCATTAACCGAAACTTTTTCGCCAAATTGTTCAAGATGCTTGTTGATTTCCCCGCGTGATTTGTTCAGATTTTTCACGCAAGCTTCAACTGCAACATAAAAATGTGGAACGGTTTGTTTTGATTCTGTCAAGCGTTTTGCAATAACTTTGCGCATGTTTGAGTGCGGAACTGTGCAGGATTCCTCTCCATTTCTTCCAGCAAATTGCGTTGGAGTTTTTGTGGATTTTTGCGAAGAAGACTGCGATGGTGTGAAGTTTTCAACATCTTTTTTAACAACTCTGCCGTTTGGTCCCGAGCCTTGAATTTGTGCAATATCAACACCTTTGTTTTCCGCTATTCGTTTTGCAAGTGGTGAAGCAAACACCCTTTCACCGCTTTTTTCGTGTGTTTTTTCCGCAGATTTTTCGTGTTGAACTTCAACAACTGGGGCATTAGCATTGCTTGAATTATTGCTGCCAGCAATTTTTCCGCTTGAAAAATTTGCGATTATGGAATCAATTGCGGAAGAGTCCTCCCCAGATTCCAAAAGCACGGCAATTAATGAGTTAACCTTGACGCCGTTCGTTCCTTCTGCAATAAGGATTTTCCCCATAATTCCGGAATCCGTTGCTTCAACTTCCATTGTTGCTTTATCTGTTTCAATTTCGGCGATAACATCACCAGATGAGATTTTGTCTCCTTCTTTTTTCAGCCATTTTGCAAGGTTTCCTTCTTCCATTGTTGGTGAAAGTGCAGGCATAAGAATTTCAATTGCCATTTTTCGTCGTATAAAAATTTATGTTTGAATATAAAATTTAATTTTTGGGAAAGTCAAGGGTTAAGATTTGGCGTGTGTATCATTAAAATGGATAATCACCATCGCTTTGTTTTGCCTCACTAACAGAAGCCGCAATGCGTAGAAAGTCTACATAAACGTCAGAACTGTCATGTCCAACGCTTTTGCATCGCTCGCTATATGTTTTATTGGCAATCTGCCAGTCCATCTTTTCGCTCCGAACAAGTTCTTCAATTTCCCTGTATATACTCCTTTCTGATAAAACAAAAGATTGCACCATAAACACTTCGCCATTTTCATACTTAAAATTTGCACTATCACGCAATTGGTAACCGTCCTCAAATAATTTATTCACTTTTGTTTGGAAGTCATTATTGGCAAGTTCTACCAGTAAAATATACAACTCTTTCATTTTATATGCTATTAATTCAAACGCAAAATTTAATTTTTGGGAAAGTCAAGAACTATTACCCTTCGTTATACTCCTCAACTTCTTCCTGTGATTCCGCCTTAAAAATGGACATCTGCTCCTTCACAGTTGGTTTAAAAAGAACCCAGCAAATGCAAAGAAAAGCAAAAAAAGACCCAAAA
>CANKQN010000102.1 GCA_947485035.1 Rickettsiales bacterium
CAGGTGTTAGTATTTCCGCTGGCGAGGCGGGTGCTGGTCAGGGTGATAACCTTACAATTCGTGGTTTTACTGCTCGCTCAGATTTCTTCGTCGATGGTATACGTGATTTTGGTTCCTACACTCGCGACCCATTCAACATAGAAAAAATTGATGTTGTAAAAGGACCGTCTTCAATTGGCTTTGGGCGTGGTTCAACTGGTGGAACGATTAATCAAGAAACAAAACAAGCACAAAATGAGAACATAACCGACGCTCAAATTGCAATTGGAACAGATTCAACAAAGCGTGCAACGGTTGATATCAACAGAAAAATTGCGGGAATTAAGGGTGCTGCTTTCAGAATTAATGCTATGACTCACGAAAACAATGTGGCGGAAAGGGACTACACAAACAGCAAACGCTGGGGGATAGCACCAACTGTGGCGTTTGGGATTGGTTCAGAAAATAGAACAACTTTAAGCTTCTTGCATCAGGAGGAAAATAATTTACCAGACTACGGACTTCCTTGGATTGCCCTGAAACCGGCGACGCAATCTCAGATTAATCGGTCGAACTATTACGGATTCACAGACGGTTCGAACTTTTTTAAAACGAGCGTTGATATGGCAACTGCGAAATTTGAACATGACTTTTCAGAAAATACAACTTTTCGCCAGCAAGTTCGCTTTGCAGACAACAAACGCAACATTCGTGTGACTGAGCCAAAAACAACGGGAACTTCGCCAACAACCGTGACACGAAATCAAATTGCGATAGAATCTACCGAAACAATGCTTGATTCCCAAACAAGCGTGCAAACAAAATTTGAAACGGGCGTTTTAAAGCACGATATCGTTGCTGGTATCGAGTTAATTCGTGAAACATCAACACCGGAAAGACTCACATTCACAGGCGTTCCAACAACAAGCTTGCTAAGTCCAACTTCAACCGAAGCATTCTCCGGCACAAGCTCCGTTTCAACAAATGTGAACACGGTAACGCAAACTCAGGCGGTTTTCTTTAACGATACCATTTCCCCATACGAAAAAATTGACATCGTTTTAGGTGGGCGAATTGACAGATTCACCGCAGATTACAGCGAATCAGTTGCCGGTTCTGCATTTTCAAGAACCGATATTATGCCTGCGGTAAGGTCTTCGGTTGTTTATAAACCACAAAAAGACGCAAGTGTTTATGCGAACTATGGAACATCATACAACCCTTCCGCTGAAGCATTTGCACTGACAGCCACAACGCAAAATGCTACACCTGAAATGAATGCAACTTATGAAATTGGAACAAAGTGGGGGTTTTTCAAAAACAAACTTAACACAATGTTTGCCGTTTTTCAAACGAAAAAAACTAATGCAAGGGTGACGGATCCAACAAATTCTCTTTTAACCGTAAACGGCGGAAGCCAATCTGTGAAAGGGTTTGAAACGCAAATTAACGGTCAAATTACGGAAAAACTTCAAGTTTTTTCAAGTTATGCCTACATGCAAAGCGAGGTTCTTTCAAGTACAAACACGAATCAGGTTGGTAATGCACTTGCAAACGCACCAAAGCATACTTTAAATCTTTGGGGGTCTTACAAATTAACGCCAAATTTCGAATTTGGTGCTGGTGCTAATGCTCTTTCACAAAGGGTTGCTTCTATAACGGAGTTTAGCTCTACAGGCGGCACTATTTCCGGAAGCACAGCGGGGTTTCTGAAAAAAGCCGATGGTTATGTAACATTCAATGCAATGGCGAAGTATCAAGCTACGCCAAAAATTAGTATGCAATTGAACATTTACAACATAACTAACGCATTTTACTACGACCAACTTCACCCATCGCATGTAATTCCGGGAGCAGGCAGAACACTACTTTTAACGACCAATATTAAGTTGGATTAAGTGCTTGCTGTGTTGTATGTATGCAGAAGGCAAAATTTTTTGTGGGAGTGGTGAAATGAAATGGAGCCATTTCCACGGGGAATTTTGCAACGCCTCCGAAGGGTGAATTTTGGAATGATTTTGAGAAGAAATCGGTGTTGCGGTTTTCAAATTATGGGGAAGAATATTAGTTGAATAAAAAAATATCCATAGTATTATATAAAAATAAATATTGTTGATTTATGATTATCAAAATTCCAGATGTTCTTTCGTGCGAACAAATTGCGCAAATTCGCAAAAAACTTGAAACAGCAAATTGGGTTAATGGCAAGGAAACGGCTGGGCATCAGTCCGTGAAAGTGAAACATAATCTTCAATTGGGAATTTCTGATCCACTCACACAAGAAATTGGAATGGAAATTATACAAACTTTGGAACAAAATCCTGTTTTTATGTCATCCGCTTTGCCGTTTAAGGTTTCGCCGCCACTTTTTAACCAATACCAAAACGGCGGTCATTATGGAACTCATATCGATAGTGCAGTTCGCCAAATTGGAAACACGCCGCATCGCCTGCGAACAGATTTATCCGCAACATTATTTCTTTCAAACCCTGAAGAATACGAAGGAGGCGAGCTTGTAATTGAAGATTCCTTTGGCACTTTTGAAGTAAAACTTCCTGCTGGGCATTTGGTTTTGTATGAATCAGGTTCGCTTCACAGCGTTTCGCCAGTTACAAGCGGGGCAAGAATCGCCTCGTTTATGTGGGTGCAATCAATGGTGAGGTCATCGCAAAATCGATCAATTTTAACAGAGCTTGACTTATCAATTCAAAACTTGACTAATCAAGAAGCAGACACAAAAACCATAACTCAACTAACTGGAGTCTATCATAACTTAATTCGATTGTGGTCTGAAGTTTGAAAATAGTAAAAAATAAAAAAAATTATGCAACAAATTAAGCCAAGAAAATCTCTTTTTAAGCGAGTCACAAGAAAAATTCACCTGTGGCTTGGTCTTGCAACGGCAATTCCACTTTTTGTTATTGCAGTGACGGGAATAATTCTTTCAACAATTTTTCTTATGGAAGATGTTGAAAAAGAATTTCTTGGAGGTGAAGCGTTTTTTGCGAATAATAGTGAAATTGCAAGCAATGTTTCACATGTTTTTGAAATTGCAAAAAGTTACGAAGTTGATGGTTATAAACTTGCGTTGATTCGTTTTCCTGAAAAGAAATCCGGCGAAGTGACAATGCGTTTTTTCGACACAAACCGCAACTTTAAGCAGATAATTTTTGAACAGAGTTCAAAAAAAGAATTAAGTGTGAAAACAATTGAAAACGGCACAACATTTGAAAAATGGATTTTAAAATTACATCATACATTTCTTTTTGAAGAAACTGGGCAAACAATTGCTGGCTTTGTTGGGATAATTCTGTGTTTTATGTGCATAAGCGGATTGATTATCTGGTTGCCAAAACTACCTGTTTCAACCTCGTATTTAAAGAATATTTCCATGCCAAAATTTTCATTAAAGGGCAGAGCGTTGAACATTAACTTGCATAAATCTTTTGGCATTTGGATTTTTGCTGTGCTTTTGGTCGTGGCATTTACTGGGACATTTCTAATTTTCACAAAGCAGTTTAACCAAATGGTTGCAACGGTTTCACCTGTCCGTGATTTTAAAAAAACACAAGTTAAGCATGGCTTCAGTAGCGATGTGGGCTTTGACAGCATCGTGAAAAATGTTATGGAAGCAACGCAGAACCGTGAAATTATTGCGGTGCAATTCCCACAAAAAGATGAACCATTCCGCTTCACAGTTCGCCCAGACAATTACACACAAGGCAGGCATGGAATTTCGGTTTTTGTTGCTAGCGATGGCAAAGTTTTGGAAGTTCGCAACCCGAGTGACTACTCAAAAGGGGAAAATTTCCTTATGTGGCTTGGCATGTTGCACAAG
>CANKQN010000103.1 GCA_947485035.1 Rickettsiales bacterium
CAAAATTCGCTCAAAAGCAACAACAGAATTGATGAAAAACGGGAAGGGTGTTATTATTATCACAGAAATTCCGTATCAGGTTAATAAGGCGAATTTGATTGAAACAATTGCGGACTTGGTTAAAGAAAAGAAAATTGATGGAATTACGGAAATTCGCGATGAATCCAACAAGGACGGTATTCGCATCGTGATTGAAACCCGCAAAGATGCTAACGCCGAAGTGATTCTTAACCAAATTTACAAGTTCACACAAGCGGAAATGAACTTTTCGGCAAACATTTTGGCTTTGTTGAATGGTCGCCCTGAACACATGAACTTGAAGAAAGCACTTGTTGCTTTTATCGATTTTCGTGCCGATGTCATTACCAAAAGAACTCAATATTTGCTGAACAAAGTTAAGGATAAAGCACACATTTTGATTGGTCTTTGTGTAGCGGTGGATTTCATCGACGAAGTTGTTCGAATTATTCGTGCAAGTAAGGATACTGCGGAGGCTCGCAATTCATTGCTTGCAACAACATGGAACGCAGGAAAAGTTACTGCATTGATTTCCCTTGTGAGCGACCGTCGAAATGAAATTGTCAATGAACAATTCAAATTCACGGAGGAGCAAGTTCGTGCAATTTTAGAAATGAGACTTGCAAAATTAACAGGCTTGGAAAGAGATTCCATTGTGAAGGAATTGACGGGTCTTGCCGATGATATTCATAAATACACTGAAATTTTGACGGACAATGTTGTTTTCACAAAATTGATGATTGATGAACTTATTGAAGTTAAAGAACGCTTTGCAACACCAAGAAGAAGTGAAATTCTTGATGATGCTGATGAGATTGATATGGAATCCTTAATCAAAAAAGAGGACATCGTGGTTTCCTACACAACGAATGGATACATTAAACGAAGCTCGCTTTCTGAATACAACACTCAAAAACGAGGCGGAAAAGGCAAAGTTACAATGAAAACCAACGAGGAGGATACTATTGCACAAACATTTTTGGCGAATACTCACACTGATATTTTGTTCTTCACGAACATTGGGCGTGTTTATAAATTGAAAGGCTATAGAATTCCAGAAGGCTCATTCCAAAGTAAGGGCAGGGCAATTGTGAACCTTTTAAGTATGCAATCTGGCGAAGCTGTTTCGAACTTTTTGGCGATTCCAGAATCTGGAGATGACCACATTAACCTTATCTTTTCAACCAAAAATGGTATGATTCGCCGTTCTGACCTTGAAGATTTCCAAACGGTGAATGCTAATGGTAAAATTGCAATTTCCCTTGATGAAGGTGATAGTCTTGTTAATGTTCAAATTGCAGATGACACCCAGCACATACTTCTTGCCTCGAAAATGGGTCAGGCAATTCGCTTTCCGGTGGAGTCTATAAGGGTTATAAAATCTAGAAATTCACAGGGTGTTACCGGTATGAGGCTTGAAAACCTAGACGAAGTCGTTTCAATGAGCATAATTAACAACCAAGGAAATGTTGACGAACACCAGCTGGAGCAATTTCTTTCAATTCCGCAATCCAAACGCTGCACAATTTTGACTATGGAAGTAAAACAACTTGAAACTCTTGTTTATTCAACAGGTTTAACGATTGAAATCCTTCAAATGCTTGCACAAAAAGAAGAATTCTTACTAACAATTACCGAAAATGGCTTTGGAAAACGCACTTCAACTCATGAATATCGGATAACTCACCGTGGCGGAAAAGGCGTGAAAAACATTATCACAAGTAAGCGAAATGGATTTGTTAAGGAATCTTTTATTGCTCAAAATGAAAATGATGTAATAATTGCCTCCTCTTCGGGCAAAATTGTTCGATGCAATGCCGGAACAATTTCCATCACGGGAAGGTCGGCTCAAGGTGTGAAAATTATCTCACTTGAATCAAACGAAAAAGTAACATCGGTGACGAAGGTTGATGGTGCAAAAGATGACGAGCAAGATGGCGATGAAACTAATACTGCATTATGAAAATTAAAAATCCACGCATACTTTTCCCTTTTTTCATGGCGTTATTCATGGCATTTTTTATGTCATTTGTAATGCTTGTGGTGAACATTGGATTTGTGCCGAATTTTCTGTTCATTTGGATGCGTTCGTTTGCAATCGGTTTTTGCACGGCGTTTCCAGTTGCATTTTTCGTTGCACCGTTGGTTCAGAAAATCGTCGCGAAAATTTGCAGATAGCCCTTGCATTTGCCTGAAAATTGTGGTATAGTTGTTTATGTTATACAATTTTTATGAACAAAATTAATCAAGAAGCAACAGACAATTTTAATAAAAAGCAGCAAATATTGCTCAAAGAACTTCAAAATTGTCATAGAAATAATGTTAAATTAGAGCAGAAAGATAAGGATTTTTTTCGCAAAAATAACAAGGCAGCGGTTGAGGTTGATGTTTCAAATCTGAATAAATCGCAGGTGAAATCACTACAATGTTTGCAAAAACAGGTTGGAGAGAGAAAACTTGTGCTTTCGAAATTTTCTAGGTGCCATGCGGAAAATATGTATCAACCAAGCGAAACACCAAGGCAAGCGAACTGTTATATTACATTTGGAGTCGAAAATAGTATAAACACAAAGCAAAACAAACATTTTTGGCGAAATTTGACGGAGAAAACGCAATTCCTGCACGGTAAAAGCACAAAACCAAAAATTGCGAAAAGCAACTTGCCAATTGCCTTCACATAGCCTTCCAGATGTCGTAAAGAGTTTGCCCATCAAATGTGAAATACTGCCAGCCGTTGATATTATTATATTTTCTATAACTTCCATCTTGCTCAAACAATGTCTTCGCCAAACCAGAAAGCGAATATTCTTCGCCGTCGAAAATCACTTTTCGCCCGTGGGTTGTTGTGCATTTAATATTTTGGTTTCGAGTATAAACAAGTTCAGAGCCAACCTCAATCCCCAATTGCTGAAATGTGTATTGATTTGGAGTTTTTGTGCGAATTTCGTCATTTTTATCATCTTGAACTTCAATTTGTCCGCCGTCTTGAACTTCGACAATTTGGTCGTCTTGGTCTGAATTCACCAAAAAATTTGCACCAGAAAGTAGCAACGCGTTTTTGACTAAATTCAGCCCGCAAGTGAAAAATTCACGCCCTTCGTTTATGCGATAATCCGCAAAAATATTGTGAAGAAGTCGCTCAACTTTTTTGTCTTCAACAATTACCGCGTAGTTGCAAATGAATTTTTCCGGCAGACTTGTGGAATACAATTGCCCGAGTCTTTTTTCAAGGTCGGGAATTGTACTGCCTGCCGTGAAGCCGATTTTGCACACTTGTTGACCTTTGCGGTCGCGAAGATATTCGTTTGTAATGACATAAACAATGACGGGATCGCTCATTTTTGTAGAGATTTCGCAAGTAGGTATGTCAAATAAACTGAATGCCCAGTTGCACCTTTGGTTACGCGAGGATCTGCCCCGCCTTTGCCATCATAAGCAACGCCGGCAATATCCATGTGTGCCCATTTTGTGTTCATTCCTTCTTCGCAATTCACAAAACGCGCAAGAAATTGACCGGCAGTAATTGTTCCAGCACCGCGACCATTCCCCACATTTTTCATGTCGGCAACGGAAGAATCGATCATTTTATCATATTTTTCGTTAAGGGGAAGTCTCCAAACGCCATCACCAGAATTTTTCGCCGCTTCTTCAATTTTTGATGCAATTTCATCGTCGTTTGCCATGTA
>CANKQN010000104.1 GCA_947485035.1 Rickettsiales bacterium
ATTTTTGCCCCCATTTAAGGAATTCATAACGCTCTTTATTTCTCTCCATTTCAAGGAAAGTATTTTCCTCCGCAGAATTTTTGCCTGCGTAGGAATCCACTTGAACTGAGTGGTCAATTACCAAGTGAACGGGTGCAACTGGGTTAATTTTGGTGACATCTCCCCCAAGTTTTTTTGTTGCATCACGCATGGCGGCAAGGTCAACAATTGCAGGAACGCCGGTGAAATCTTGCATTAAAACACGGTATGGAAGGTATTGAATTTCAAGGTCTTCACCGCCAGATTTCCCCTTGTTTTTCACCCAAGAAAGCACTTTAATGATATCATCATTGCTTGAATTTCTTGCAACATTTTCAAGAAGAATTTTGATTGAAAACGGCATTTTGGAAATATCAACGCCATATTTTTGAGCAATATCATTAAGATTAAAAAACTGATATTTCTTTGCGTTCACTTGAATTTCGGGCATAATTTTGCTTATTAGTTCCTTTTAATTTATTACAAATGGGAAAATGGCACGGGGGAAATGTCAAGGAAAATGTGTGCGAAGATTATGGTGTTTTATTTAAGGAATTCTTAATTACCCTGAAAACTTCTCCAAATTCTGAATCTACGAATGTATTTTTGATATCTTTGGTTTTTATACATTTAACCGCATTTTCATAAAGTTCACAGTATTTTTCCAGAAAAGATTTATCCTTGTCGTTGAAGTATTCTTTATTGAGTTCTCCTGATTTGTAAATTGGCACAAAATCACGACTTCCATTGACCGAACCCCGTAGACTTCCATTGACCGAAACCTGTTTAGTACTAGCTTCAACCAAGAACCCCATAAAAAAGTGGAATTTGTAATAATCAAAAGAAGGATTTGAACCTCCATTTTCACTGTTGTTGTTTAGTCTGCACTTATAAAGTGTGGCAAGTAATTTTGGTTCAATTAATTTGATATACTCCAAATCTGCAATTCTTTTGCTAAAACTTGATTGCCCGTGAATTTGCAACGCCAAAACGATGAGTGTTATTGCTCCAACAATTGTTCCGCCTATGTCAAGTTCAATGCCAATGCTCATTTTAATATAAAACCTAAAAACTGGTGCCACCAGCCGGAATCGAACCGGCGACCTCGTCCTTACCAAGGACGCGCAACTACCAACTGTGCTACGGCGGCAACCTTATGGGGTTTTAAAAATGCAATAAGACAATTGTCAAGTTTTTTCAAAAAACTCTTGAATTTTTATTTTTCTTATTCCAGTTGAATTAATTATTATTAAATTTCTTTTTTGCAATTTCTTTTTTCTTTATGGCATTAAAATTTGGAGGATACAACCACACCGCAGTTATTAAGCCTAAAATTGTAGTCTTTGGCGTTGGCGGAGGCGGCTGCAACGCGGTAAATCACATGATCCAATCCAATGTTCGTGGCGTTGATTTCGTTATAGCAAACACAGACGCACAAGCCCTTGAAGTTTCATCGTGCGAAAATAAAATTCAACTTGGAGCAACACTAACAAATGGTCTTGGTGCCGGTTCAATGCCTGAAATTGGTCAACGTGCTGCAGAAGAAAGTGCAAGCGAAATTGAGGACTACATCAGGGACGCAAACATGGTATTCGTTGCCTGTGGAATGGGTGGTGGAACAGGAACAGGTGCCGCACCTATTATTGCAAAAATTGCAAAAGAAAGAGGAATTCTAACAATTGGTGTTGTTACAAAACCCTTTGCTTTTGAGCGTGAAAAACGCATGAAAGTTGCAGAAGCAGGTATTCAAGACATGCGTAAATTCTGTGATACAACAATCGTTATTGCAAACCAAAATCTTTTCAGAATTGCTAACGCAGAAACTACTCTTAAAGAGGCATTCAGAATGGCGGACAACGTTCTTGTCTCTGGTATTCGTTGCATAACTGATTTAATCACAAACTCTGGTCTTGTCAACCTTGATTTTGCCGACGTAAGCGTGATAATGTCTGACATGGGCTACGCAGTTATGGGTGAAGGCGAGGGATATGGCGAAGATAGAGCCGTTCGTGCCGCTGAAAACGCAATGACCAATCCACTTCTGGAAGAATCGTCAATTAAAGGGGCAATGGGTCTTTTAATTAACATTTCAGGCGGAAACGACATTACACTATTTGAAATTAATGATATAATTGATCGCATTACATCGGAGGTTGATAGTGACGCAAACATCAAGTTTGGCTCAATCATAACGGACGACACATCGGGTTCAATAAAGGTTGCAATCGTTGCGACTGGTCTTTCGTTTGAAAGTGAACTTGCTCGACCAAAAGCCGAAGCAAAATTCAATCCCCAACAAAGCCTACGCCAACCAATTCGTGAAGCAATTCGCAACGCACAAAACGAACGAGAGGCAGAGCGTCAATACTCATCTCAAACAACCAATCATGAGGTGGAAATTGAAGAAGATTTCAAACCAAAACCTTCTCAACAAACTGCAAGACAATTCCAACAAGTTCGCCAAGAAATGAATGATGTTGAAGACGACGGCGACTCTTTTGTAAACTACGATATTCCAGAACAAGACGACATCGTTGATGACCACTACTTTGAAACATCATACAAGCCCAAAACTCCAACATTTGATGAATCAGTTTTAGACAAAGAAAAGCAATATCGCAATATGCCTTTCGTTCCAAAAAAAGTTGTTGATATCAATGAAGGGCAATCAGGTTCGCAGAATCGTCAAAAATTTGAGTTCAAAAACATTTTCAAAATTAAACGCGACGCAAGCTAAATCACGCTTCAAAGCTTGGGCAAATGTGGGAAATTACGCATTTTTCACATTCTGGCTTGCGTGCCTTACAAATATAACGCCCGTGAAGAACTAGCAAATGGTGGGCGGAAAGTTCAAATTCCTTCGGCAATTTTGGGAAAACCTGCGTTTCTGTTTCAATAACCGTCTTTGCCTTTGCAAGCCCAGTTCGGTTGCAAACTCTGAAAACATGAGTATCCACCGCCAAAGTTGGAATGCCAAAGCACGAATTTAAAATCACATTTGCAGATTTCCGCCCTACTCCCGCCAGCGTTTCAAGTTCCGCCAAAGTGCGTGGAACTTCACCGCCAAAGCCTGAAATTAGCTGTTGCGATGCCGTGAAAATATTTTTCGCCTTTGTGTTATTGTAATTTATTGAGGCGATTTTCTCGCGAAGCCAGTCGTGACCAAGGGCAAGAAGATCGTGTGGGGTTTTGACAACCTCAAAAATTGGCGGAGTAATTTTGTTGACTTGCTTATCCGTCGCCTGTGCAGAAAGAACCACGGCAATTAGCAAATGAAACGGGTTTTCGTGGTCAAGTTCAATGCGGGCATTGGGGTTTTGTGTGTGCAGAAGGCGGAAAAGTTCGTGGGTTTGGGTTGGGTTCATTTGGATTTATGTGTATTAAACATTGTATACAAAATTGATTGCTTTCGTTCCCCTACATCATCACTAATATCTGTGCTGATAAAAATGGCAAATGAATTACGATAATCTCTAAATTTTGCAGATCCTAAATCACTTCTCATTGCATTTTTTATATGTGCCATTTGCACTTCAATTTGCAACAGATTATCTTTTTTCTCTGTTATTAAAACTCTCAACCTCATTACTTCTTTTGCAACCTCTTCACTACCAACAAGAGAAATAGTATTCATTGCCTCTAAAATTTTAGTTTGAGTGTAGTCTTTTTCTTTATTTTCATCG
>CANKQN010000105.1 GCA_947485035.1 Rickettsiales bacterium
AAATTAAGGAAAGCGATTGGGCGGAAATAATGGATCCACGAAAGATGGTGTAATAAATACAAATACGTTTCCACAAAATTCTTGCATTTAAAATAGAGGATGTTATATTTACTTAATATTAATTGCTTATGTATATGATAACATCCCTAGTTTCAACGTTTTGCGGTGCATTATTTGGCGGTTTTCAGAATTATCTTGAACACAAACAGGATTCCACACGCGAAATTCAAATTGCAAAAATTCAAGCTGACAAAGAAATTGCGATAGCATCTCAGCAATCGATCATCTCTCAAAACCAAGTGCAAATTCAACAAGGTGTGACATCTCAAGAACAATACAAAGCTGAGGCTTCATTAAAGCAGAGTGATGCTGATGAGTACAAATCTTTTGCGGAGGCGGTAACCCAAACATCATCATTATGGAGCGACTCTTCTGGTTTTGCACACTTTGCAAACTTTATCATAGCAACAACCAGACCAATTGTTACATACATTCTTCTAGCTCTTGTGTTTGTTATAACGATGAAAATTATAAAAGGTGTGGAAGTTTCGGAAAATCATCTGGTAGTTTTTGACTTAATATTAGCGGAATTTTCTGCGGTTATGTCTTACTGGTTTGTGCGTCGTTCTTTTGAAAAAAGACAAACTCCCAACCTGCATCTTCAAAAAAAAAACTAAATAATCGGCTTAAAGTCTTGCCACAAAACGCAACACCACAAATATCTACAATGTCCGAACAATACTCCAATTCAAAGGTTGGAGATATTGTTGTTGATATTTCGGATTCAAAATTAGAATACGATACTCAAACCGCCTTGAAAAAAGCTTGCGACTTAATTGCCAAATTTGAGGGTTGCAAACTTGAATCATACAAATGCCCCGCTGGTATTTGGACGATAGGCTACGGTCATACATTTGGCGTGAAAAGTGGCGATATCATATCGCAATCGCAAGCTGAAGATTTTCTGATGAATGATGTTCGCACTTTTTTTAACTTCGTTATTGTGGAGGTTTCGAAAATTTGCAATGAAAGTCAATTAATAGCCCTAACCTCGTTTGCATTTAACGTTGGTGTTGAGAATTTGCGAAAGTCTACGCTTTTGAAGGTTGTAAAGCAAAATCCACGAAATTTTACCGCAATTCGCAAAGAATTTATGCGTTGGGTTTACGCTGATGGCAAAATTCTAAATGGATTGAAAAAAAGACGCAGTGCAGAGGCTGATTTTTTTGAGGGCAAAAGTTAAACCAATCCATTCTGTTGGCAAATGCAAGGCCTTGAAAACGCAGTTCCCCAGTTTCCACCAGAAAGGCACTCAACATATTTTCTAACATTCGAAGAACCTTGACAAGTTCCACAATTTTCCGCAAACTGAACCATTGAATTTGGTGCATGATATTGTCCCGATTCTGGTGGCAGTAGTGTTGCTATGCCATCTGACATGAATGAGGCAGAGGCATTGCAGTAAATCATTGATTGATTGTTTGCAACAATATCTGTTATTGTTGTTGAGTAAAGGATATCGTCAATTTTTCCAGTGCCACCCGTTGTTGTTTGATTCATATACAGCTTATTATCGGTCTTTAATTCTAAAACATTTGCAAGTTCACCAGTTGTAGAATTTGCTCCTGTTGAACTATTCGGAGTCCCTGAAATGGTGTAGGCTCCAAGTCCGTTATCGCCCGAACTTAAAAGGGAGTAAATGTTTTTGCTATTAATTAAAACATCTAAAGTTCCATTGTTGTAATGTGTTGAAATGTAATTTGTAAACGACTCTGCTTCGTAAGCAGTTACACCAGCGTTTACTTTTGCAATTTGATATCCACTTGAACGATCGCTGTAATAAAGAATTGTTCTGTTGTTGGAGTTATAATAGGTTAACTCTTTTGGAACGATGTACATAATTTTATTTCCCCAGCCGTCTTGAAGGTATTCTCGTGAAATTCCAAGGAGTTCTACTGGAATTGAACCGTAATATGTATTGCTCGAATTAAACGATAACGCACTTGAACATACTCCGTTGCTTAAAGATTCGGGTGCTGATGGTAAGGTTGGGTCCGAAGGGCATGGTAACCTTCCATATGTTACCACATATTGATTCAAAATTTTTTGAACATACTTCATTCTTGTGTGAGTAGTCTTTCTTTTATCGTAATTATTCACGGTAATTCCTGAAATAAACAGGGTTGAAGCCATGGTAGTTATAACAAGAAGTGCTATAAACACTTCAAGAAGTGCAAAGCCACCAGATTTTGTATTTGATTTTTTGTTAGATTTTTGAAATTTATAGGAAATCACATTGTTGTTTTTGAGCTCTTTAAATGTTTTCATAAAATTATTATTGCAAAATTGTTTTAACGCTTCTTGAAGTATTTCAAATGTTTTTATGAAAAATCAATGTTTATTTTTTCTTATTTAATCGTAATAATATTAGGATTATACCTTGGCTCTTTCTTAACGGCAATATCCCTACGCCTTGCTAGCGAGCAAAAACTCTTTTCAAAGCACTCATTTTGCGACTCCTGTCACGCTCGAATTAAATTCACAAACTTAATTCCAGTTGTGGGATATCTACTAACCAAGGGAAAGTGTTCAAATTGTAAAAGTGAAATATCTGTTAAGTATACAATATGGGAAGTTGTGCATTGTATTGCATTTGTTTTAAACTTTGCCGCATTTCATAACTCACCACTATCGTTGATATTTTTTGCTCTGCTTACTGCTACAATGTTTGTTATTGCAATTGTAGATTACGAAACAATGTTTGTCTACCACATTCATATCGCTTTTTTTGGATTTTTTTTATTTTTATTTCTATACGAACAAAAACTCCTCGATGTTACACCTTGGTCATGTGCAGCTGCATCGGCGCCACCTTTGTTCAAGTTGGTCTACGAATATATTCGAGAAAAAATCACAAAAGAACGGCTAACGATAGTTGGTTGGGGTGATGTATATATATTTATAATATTGTTTTTTTTACTTGATTTTTTAAATATATCAATAATTATGATGATATCTGGACTGTGTGGTGTTTTTTTTGGGTTGGCGCGGAAAAGTGGCAAAAATGCCCACTATCCCTTCATTCCATCAATATCCCTTGCAGTTTATACAATATTTATTTGGAAATTTTTATGAAGCGTTTCTTTTCTTTGTTGGCATCGTCAACACTATTGTTAAACACACCCGGCGCATCGTACGCACAAGATGCCATAATTCCCTCAATCACCAAAAAATCGCCAGAAAAACCCGTGGAAAAAACACCAGTAGTTGCACCAAAAGTGGAAGCTGTTAAACCTGTGGAAGTCGCAAAACCCGTGGCAATTCCAAAAGTTGAAACTCCAATTGTTGCCAACAAAGTTGCTGAAAAAGTGGCATCATCCACAAAGCCCGTGGAAAAAACACTAGTAGTTGCACCTGCGAAGATTGAAGTTCCAAAGGTGGAAGCTGTTAAACCTGTGGAAGTCGCAAAACCCGTGGCAATTCCAAAAGTTGAAACTCCAATTGTTGTCAACAAAGTTGCTGAAAAAGTGGCCTCACCCACAAAACCCGTGGAAAAAACACCAGTCGTTGCACCAAAAGTGGAAGTTCCAAAGGTGGAGGCGGTTAATCCAGTGGAAGTCGCAAAACTCGTGGAAAAAGTAGCTGTTTCAAGTGAAAACCCAACTTTAA
>CANKQN010000106.1 GCA_947485035.1 Rickettsiales bacterium
GGCACAACGCAAAATGTACAGAATTTATCACAACCTTCTTGCACTGTCACGAAGGAGGAAAATCCCTTAGCAGTTCTATTTTTTGGCAAGGAATCAAATTTTTCATTTGGGGTGAATTCTAGTTGAGCACTCAACTTTTTACCAGTTTTGCGTTTGATATCTGAAATCATATCGGGCAAGTGATGGTAAGATTCAGGACCAATAACAATGTCAACAATTGGTGCACGGCGTTTAATTTCATCGCCTTCCGCCTGTGCAACGCAACCGGCAATTGCGATTATTGTTTCCAATCCTTCTTTTTTGCGGGAATCTTTGTATTGGCGAATTCGTCCAAGTTCGGAGTAAATTTTTTCGGCTGCTTTTTCGCGAATATTGCAAGTGTTCAAAATAATGATATCGCTTAACGAAAGTTCTTCCGTTGTTTTGTATCCATTTGCTTCAAGAAGTTCGCCCATACGTTCTGAATCGTAGACATTCATTTGGCACCCGTATGTTTTTATATAGACATTTTGCATAATATCATTCTTTAATTCCAAGGTTATCTAAAACTGTTTGCATTGAATTTTCAACTATTTTTTTCGTATCTTCGCTTTCAGTTGTGGTGTGAATTGTTGAGTATCGTGATGCGGAAGCAATAAAATTCCCTGAAACTGCATATTGATTAGCAATGTATATGGAATGTTTATCGCGCACTTGTGCAACGAAAGGCAGAAGAACATTGAGGTTTCGTGAGTATTCCGCCGAATTGTCAATTTCCGAAACTTTGTCAATGCCATTTTTGAGTGAATCCACAACTTGAAGGCCTTTTCTGTAATTTTTGAAAATTTTGTAGTATGAAAGCGTTTTTAGGTAGTATAAATATGGCAATTCTGAGCTTGTTGGGTGAATTGCCTCAAAGCTGTCAATTTCACTGTGCATCGATTCAAAATCCTTAATTGCATAGTGACAGAATATTAAAATTGGCGAAGCGTTTTTGGATTCCTGCGAATACGGTGCAATTTCATCAACTTTATCAAGGTTGAAAATGCACGATTGATATTTACCTTTTTTTGCCAATTCAAGACCTTTTGCATAGTAAAATTCCGCAGATTTTTCTTTCTGTTTGCAGGAAATTATGATAAGGGGTATTAGAGCAAGAATTTTATACACAGTGTCTTTTGTAATAATTCTTGATGTAGAATTTCACCAAAACGCTTGCGATTGCAGTGAGTGGAAGGGCGAATAGGACACCAAAAAAACCAAATAAAACGCCCGAGACTAAAAACCCGAATATTATCCACAGTGGGTGAATTTGGATTTTATCTGACATGAGTTTTGGCGTGAGGAAGCTACCCTCAATGATTTGTCCTGCGATAAAAATTGATCCAACGACACAAATATAAAAAAAAGTGTGCCCCTTTAGAAAGGCGACGAGTATTGCCACTATGAATCCGCATGTTAGCCCTGCGTATGGAATTATAGAAGCAAGTCCTGTTAAAATTCCAATTGTGAACCCAAATTGTAGATGAATTACACTTAGTGCGACACCGTAAAACGATGCAAGGAAAAGGATGATGTTGATTTGTCCGGATATGTATCCAGCAAGGCGTAGGCGAATTTCCGTTCGAATCGCTGTAAAAGCGTGGCGTTGGTGCGTTGGCACGAGAGCGAGTATGTTTGTGTTGATTGACTGCCAGTCTTTGATCATATAAAATGTGATGATTGGTGTTATGACGAAAAAGCTGAATGTTTGTGCGAGAATTGATGATATGCTGGCAAATTCAGTGAAAATTTTCTGCCCAAGTGATGGAATTAATGCGTGCATTTGTGCGTAACTTTCCACGATTGCGGTATTGATGCCTTCTGGTATATGAACGAGGAATCGTTGTTGAAGAACGCTTATGAGGTCTGGCAGAATTTGTGAGATTGTGAGCAAATTGCGAACTGCTACAGGAATGAAGAGTATGAAGAATGTTGTGAGGGTGAAGAATATTGCGAATACTATTGCGAATGCGAGTAATGATTTTGATACTTTATATTTCGTCGCACATTTTTCAACAAAAGAGTTGCAGATATATGCTGTTACTGAGGCAAATCCAAAAGGTAAAAGCACCATTGAGCCAATTTTTCTAAGAAATAACCAAGAAAGAATTATAACTACGAAGGATGATATCCAGAATTTGGTAGTGAAACCAAAAAGAAGACCACCACCCTTCATAATTTAGAAGAATAATTATGATTTTGCTGTCTCAGCTTTGTCAACGAATTCAATAATCGCCATTTGACTGGCATCACTTAAACGAGGACCTTTGTGGTAAATTCTAAGATATCCACCGTTTCTTGATTTTGCAGCTTCTGCAAATGCAAAAAGGTTTTTGCGTGCTGATTCTGTGTAGACAAAAGATGCTACAGCTCTTATTGCAGCAAGGTTATCCTTCTTAGCTTTCGTAAGAAGTTTTTCAGCCATTGGTTTTATAGCTTTTGCTTTTGCAAGAGTTGTTTCAATTCTGCCGTGTTCGCATAAAGATGTTATTAAAGCACGAAAAAGTGCTTTGCGTTGGTCTCTGTCTCTGCCAAATTTACTGTGATTTACGCCGTGTTTCATATCAAATGTTATTTAACTTTGAAATATTAATGAAGTTTGTTTTTTATTTGTCAAGAATTTTGTGAATATTAATTTGACTTTGTGGAATGTTGGCGTATGTAAAGTAGTAATTTTGTTTAATTTTCGCTATGAGTAGCATTGTTAGGGTTTGTAATATATTCACGCAGATAAAAAATAATCTTGATGGTGAAAATAATGTTTTGGGGCAAGCACTGCTGCAAAAAGTGTTCAAGGTTGAAAACGACGACGATTTAAACTACTTAAAACCCTATATTTTTCAAGAAATTGACAACTGCGAAAGTGAAATGCTTAGTAATAACTTTACTAGCGAGCAAATCTTGAACACTGTTCCCAAGTTTAAAAAATACTTAAATGATAATATTATAAACTCATCAATACCATATTATCAAAACCAATTTCCAAAAGAAAGTCTCACTAATTTGAGCTTTGCAGCTCGTCCATTTCAAAAAAGCTTTCCAAAAAATGGCTACGACGAGCAAATTGAGACAATAAAAGGCGAAGTTGCATCACTGAAAAACGAATTCCTTCAACTTAACAAGGCAGACAACTATGTTTATAGTTTTATATTGCTAAACTTGGATAGAATTGATATATTGCTGGATAATTTTGATAAAATCGCACCAAAATATATAGTGTTTAATCTTTATGCAATCATCACCCCTGTCTTTACGATAAATGAATACAAGGAATTGGGGAAATCGGTAACATCACTATGGAATAATATTGTTGAATTTACAAACACTTATGGCGACTTCGCTCTTAAGGTGTATGGCATTGCCGCATTTGTTGGATTTGCTCCTCAATTGCCGGCACCAACGCCGTAACGCTTTTTTCAAAATAAAATGAAAATATTAATTATCGGTGCAGGCATTAATGGAGTTTTGACGGCATATTTCCTTGCAAAAAATGGGCATAATGTTGAAATTATTGAGGAAGGAA
>CANKQN010000107.1 GCA_947485035.1 Rickettsiales bacterium
AGAACTACAGTGGTATCTAAATAATTCTGGATCACCAGTAAATTCAATTGAATATTTGATGATAATATCGCTACCATTCAATTTTTTATCTAAGAAAGTAAAATGCTCTGATAATAATTTCAATGGTTTTATAACAACATTTTCTTTCAATTTATCCTCATTAATATCTGAAATAGCATTTATTCCATTAAGTCTTTTATTGATTTCATTCTTGCTGTCAATAAAAATAGATTGAAATGGAAAAATTTGCATAAATAGTTCATCTTCCCTTATGGTATATTGTGACATATCGTTATATCTTAGTTCTTCCCCCATCAATAAACCCACATTTTAAAAAATCAATTGCTTTCACTTAAAAAATGTGCTATTGTTAAATAAAACTAACGAAAAGATATGAATATATATTTTCCAATCGCTGAAATTAATGCGAATTTGTATTTGATTATCGCAATTGGGCTTGTTGCGGGTGTTCTTTCAAATATTTTTGGAATTGGTGGTGGTTTCATTGCAACACCGTTTTTGGTTGCAATTGGCGTTCCCCCCTACATCGCGACCGCGTGTGCGACTCAACAAATTATCGGTTCGTCCTTGATGGGAGTTCTGACACGCTTGAAACCCGTTGCTGTCGATTTCAAACTCGCAGGAGTTCTTGCCTTCTTTGGGCTTTTTGGTTCATATTTAGGCGTTGTAATTGTTCAGCAACTGAAAACAATGGGTTATGTTGATGCCCTAATTTCCTTTGCCTACATAATTGTCATGACCACGACGGGTTTAAGCATCATTTTGCAAATGTCTTCGAAAAAAAAGCAAAATGGCGAAGTTGAGGTAAAAAAATCCTTCGTTGAAAACTTGCCGTTTAAGGTGAAGTTTGAAAAATCTGAACGCAATATAAGCCTTGTCTTTCTTGGCATAATGGGATTTTTTGTGGGAATTTTGACAGGAATTATGGGAATTGGTGGTGGTTTCATAATGGTTCCAGTTATGACCTATGTTCTTAAACTAAAAAAAAGCACCATTGTTGGAACTTCGCTTATGCAAATTTTGATAATCACAATTTTTGTAACGGCGATGAATGTTTTCAAGGCGGAATCTTTGGATATTTTACTTGGTTCAAACCTAATTATTGGTGGAGTTTTTGGTTCGTTTATTGGTGGAATTATTTCAAAGAAGCTCAAATTTGATTCAATGAATTTTTTACTTGCAATATTAATTCTTTCGGTTTCCATTTTCTTTGCATTCAACCTTTTAAAAACACCCACTGAACACGAAATGTTCACGCTGGAGTTCACATCTCAACAATAACACAAAGTGAACTATGAAGCGTTATGTTTTTGAAAATGACAAACTGCACTTGGAAACATTCCAACAACAAGAATTAAAAAAAGAATTTGTTACAATTCAAAATACCGCATTTGGTGTGAATTTTCTTGATAGAGAATCACTTAAAAATGAGGATTTCACAAGCGGCAAAAAACATCTTGGGTTTGAAGGCGTTGGCGTTATAAAGTCCTTTCACGCTGCTTGTTCACGAAAATGGGCTGAAGGTCAAAGAGTATGCTACGCAACATCTTATGGAGTTGGTGCCTTTGCTGAAGAAACTCAAATTCATGAAAAATTCCTAATTCCTGTCCCAGACGACATTTCAAACGAACAAGCAGCAACGATTTTTAAGGGACTCACCGCCCATATGTTACTTTTCCGAGCATACAACATTCGCAAAAGCGATACAATTGGCTTAATGTCTCCAACATCTGGTGTTGGTGCTTATGTTGCACAATGGGCAGCAAGTGTTGGCGTTAAAGTTGTTGGTTTAATAATGAACGAAGCTCATAAATCAATTGCAATACAAAATGGGTGCGAATCTGTTTTTACATACAAAGAAGCGGAAAAATTTATATCCCACGCAAAGAAAATTTCACGAAGCGAACTCGGTTGCAATGTTTTTTACGACTCCCTCGGTGCAAAAGCCTACCCCATTGGAATTAAATCGCTTGCACCATTTGGAACGTATATGAACTTTGGCGATTTAACTGGTGAAATTGAAAAAGTCTCGCCAAAGCATTTACAACGAAAAGCACTGTTTTTCACAACTCCATCGGTGTTTTATTCCAAAGCAAACAATGCAGAATTGGTTCTGACAGGTGCAATGATTTTCGACGAAATTCGTGCCGGAAATCTTCGCCCAAACATTAAAACATATAAAATGAAAGACCTTGGACACGCACTTCAAGACACTGGAAAAATTGCAGGTAACAAGGTTGTAATTTTGTAGAAAATGAAAATAAATGAATTTTTTTATCAAAAAAACTTGACATATTAAATTTATTACTTTTTTAACAAATCAATGTTGGGGCGTAGCCAAGTGGTAAGGCAACGGTTTTTGGTGTCGTCATCGTAGGTTCGAATCCTCCCGCCCCAGCCAAAAAAAATTTAATATAACAAATATGGCAAAAAAAGGCGGAGTAGTTAACATTAAACTTGTTAGCACCGGTAAAAAAGAAAATGGAGAACCAACAGGATACTTCT
Source organism: Rickettsiales bacterium (assembly GCA_947485035.1). Lineage (GTDB taxonomy): Bacteria > Pseudomonadota > Alphaproteobacteria > Rickettsiales > Deianiraeaceae > CAJQOT01. The sequence goes on from CANKQN010000107.1 coordinate 2,527, forward strand.
ATGTTATACAAAAGAACACTCGTAATATTGCAATCAAAATGGAATTCAGAAAGTACGATCCCATCATTCGTCAACATGTAATCTTCAAAGAACAAAAACTTGTCTACAAAGCATGAAGTACAAACGCGTACTTTATAAAATATCCGGTGAAGCCCTTATGGGAGACGGTTCATCGGGTTCTTACGATATCAACACAATGAAATCTATTGCAAATGACATTAAAAATGTTCATTTAATGGGTGTTGAACTTTGCCTTGTTGTTGGCGGTGGAAATATATACCGTGGAATTTATGGGGAAAAAATTGGCATGGAACGCTCCGTTGCTGATTATATGGGCATGCTTGCAACCGTTATGAACGCAATCGCACTGCAAAATGTTCTTGAAAATTTAGGCGTTGAAGCAAGAGTCCAATCCGCCATTCCAATATCCTCCGTATGTGAACCATATATTCGCAGAAAAGCCATTCGCCACCTTGAAAAAGGACGCGTAATCATTTGTGCTGCCGGCACGGGAAATCCGTTTTTCACAACAGATACTGCCGCAATTTTACGTGCAATGGAACTTAAATGCGAATGCCTAATTAAAGGCACAAGCGTTGATGGAATATATTCCGCAGATCCTAAAACATCACCAGATGCAAAACGCTTCGAACACATACCGTATCAAGATTTGATAGAACAAAACCTGAAAGTAATGGATATGTCTGCCGTCACCCTTGCACGAGACAACAACATGCCCATCAAAGTTTTCTCCATAAAACAAGAAAATGCCCTTTCCAATATTTTACTCGGTAAAACACGCTATACTCTTGTTTCCGAAAAACCAAGATAATTTTCCTTCAAACTATCGAAGTTTTCTGTAAAAATGAACGGTTGGCTCACCCCACGAAAACTGCATTCTTTGCGAACCAATATGCTGGAAATTTTTGTCGTTATCTAAATAGCGAATGACATAAATCACA
>CANKQN010000108.1 GCA_947485035.1 Rickettsiales bacterium
GCACACTACGGTTCACGCTCAAAAAAACCAACAAGCCCTGAAACTCTAAATATTAAAGAACAAAGAGCCATAACCCAAAGCATGATTCACAATGCAATGGGTTTTCAACCCGAAATGATGTATTGGAATACCATATCTAATGACATGAAAGACAAAATAAAAGCCAATACGAGCAACTCATTGATAAAGGATTTCCTGAATCAATATGCTTTATTGTGGCAAGGTTGCGATTTGGAAGCATCCAAACAATGGATTAAAGACGACAAACTATATAATAATTTTGTGCAATCATACAAGGCATTTCAAAATTTTATGGGTGAAATTAAAGCAATGCCAAACCGTCAGGAAGATCTTGCACTCAACAATCTTGACGACCATTCACCCAGATTTGGGCATGAAGTATATGGCAAGTCAAGCTTTAACGGCACAGGAACGATTTCACACAGTCCAAGCCAAAAATCGCTATATAGTAGAACCGGTGCAGGAATTCACACAAAAACAGAAAGACCAACATTTCTGCAGCAAATGATTAAAAGTGCGATAAACGACAATTCAAATGATGTGCACAATTTTGCAAAGAAGTATGGTGCAGGAATTCACACAAAAACAGAAAGACCAAAAACTGCTCAACCAAAAACATTTCTAGGAGACTTAATGGAAAAAGAGAAGGCTGAAAGGGAAAAAGAGAGGGCTTAAAGGATGTTGTAACCTTACCTTCTCAAAACAAAAAAGTTGGAAATACGCCCCGCTTCTTCTGCCTTCATTTGGAACTTGGTTTTTGTCCACCAACTTGGTTCGCTGAAATAATCGCTTTGGTTTTCCCATTTCAAGTGCGTTTGGTTTTGGAAAAGTTCAATAATCCATTCTTGATACGAAGCATCATCTGTGGCTATCCAAAGCTTGCCTTCAGGCTTCAATGTTCGCTTAATTTCTGCCAGAAATTCGTCAGTCATTATGCGTCTTTTGTGGTGTTTTTTCTTTGGCCATGGGTCTGGAAATAACAAATAAACGCTTTCCAAGCTGTCGTTTGGCATTGATTCAAGCAAAATTCTTGCATCGTTTTTGTAAATTCGAACATTTTGCAACGCATTTTCTTCAATCTTGGAACATATCGCCGAAACGCCATCAATGAAAACTTCGCAGGCGATAAACTGCGTTTGCGGGTTATTTTTTGCCAAATGTGCAACAGTTTGACCAAATCCCGCTCCAATTTCCAGTGCAATTTTAGTGGATTCAACCTCATTAAAATGTTCAATTTCCCACTGTGGAAGCAAATTTGTTCTAAGATTCGCCAATTTTTCACCCTTAATCCTTGAACGGTGACCCGTGAATGATTTAATTCTTTCGTTTTGCATGTGTAAATTTTAATTTTTCCTACCTATAACCCAAAGCTTCCATAAGATGCGATTTTTGAATATCAACAGAATTTGTAATATCCGCAATTGTGCGTGAAATTTTCAAAATTTTGTGATACTGTCGAATTGAAAGGGAAAATCGCTCCATTGCGGTGCGAATAATTTTTTCACACTCTTCGTTCAATTTGCAATGTTGTTCAATTTCAAAATTATTCATTTGCGAATTTGTTTTTTTTGTGCCAAATCGCTTAGTCTGAACTTCCCTTGCCATTAAAACCCTACGCTTAATTTCTTGCGATGTTTCCGCCTGTTTTTGATTTTGAGCAAAAATATTTGCCGTATTTGGATTAACCGTTATGTGCATGTCAATTCGCTCCATAATTGGTCCCGAAATTTTCCTTGTGTATTCCTGCGAACAAATTGGTGCTTTGTTACATTCACGAGTAGAATCGCCTAAATATCCGCATTTGCATGGGTTCATTGCGGCGACTAATATGAAATCAGCGGGGTATGTTACATGGTTTTCAACTCTGGAAATGGTAATTTCACGAGTCTCCATTGGTTGACGCAACGCTTCCAAAACATTTGCCTGATATTCAGCAAATTCGTCTAAAAATAAAATTCCTTTGTGAGCAAGTGTAATTTCACCCGGTTTTGCTTTTTTCCCACCACCAACAATTGAAGCAGTTGAAGCCGAATGATGTGGACTTCTGTATGGAATTTGCCTTGTCAATGTGAAATCTTTTATTGAATTTGAAATGGAATGAATTGTTCCAATTTCAAGCATTTCTTCCAAAGAAAGTTCTGGCATTATTGTTGAAATTCTTTTTGCAAGCATTGATTTTCCCGAACCCGGCATTCCTTTCATTAAAATATTATGCCCGCCCGATGCCACAATTTCCAAGGCTCGCTTTGCGTGTTCTTGCCCTTTAACCTCCGAAAGACAAAGTGTTGTGTCTTCTTGTGAAATAATTTCAAGAGGTTGCGGGAATTCCGGCGTGGAGTATCCTTGCAGAATTGAGATTAAACTTGAAAGGCTTTTTGCTGGAATCACTTGCGATTTTTCGTCAACAAAAAGTGCTTCATTTGCACATTCAAACGGTGTTATCAATCCAAGACAATGTTTCTTTGCATAAATTGCAGTTGGCAAAATTCCACCAATACGGTTAAGGTTTCCATCAAGGGAAAGTTCGCCTAAAATAATTTTTCCATCAATTGCTTCTTGTTGAATTAACCCAATTGAAACCAAAATTCCAATTGCGATTGGAAGATCGTAATGTGAACCGTCTTTGATAACATCGGCAGGAGCAAGGTTGATTGTGATTCTATTCTGCGGAAAAGCAAAACCAGACGAGGCAATTGCCGAGCGAACACGTTCCTTTGCTTCCGAAACCGATTTATTCGCAAGCCCCACTATCGAAAACATTGGAATACCTTTTGTTATATGAACTTGAACCTCAATTTCTTTGACATCTAGCCCAACAAACGAGACAGTTCTTACCTTCGCAAACATAACAATTTGTTCAATTTACCAAAAATTATTACCGCAATGGCGAATAGTCAAGGTTTAGTTTAACTTCATTGAAAAATAATCCTTGCATTGTGGTGAAAAGTGTGTTATTGTTTGGTATAGTTTTTTTTGTTTTAGGGTGAGTCAGAATGGTGGTGGAGAGGTAGATATACAAACCCTCATCGAGGAGTTTGATCGCGACACAATCTTCGAACGCACTACTGAGAGGTCAAGCAACATTGCTAATAATCCATACTTCCAACGATTATACGAATCTAAGAACATAAAAGCCCATGCAGTATTCGAGCTTTTGCACGAGCAAATTCAGCAATTGAAAGAGCAACACGCAAAAGAAATTCATCAGTTGAAAGAGCAACACAATACCACCACCAAGGACAGTGAAGTGAAAACTGCAGAATTGTTAAAAAAGAATA
>CANKQN010000109.1 GCA_947485035.1 Rickettsiales bacterium
CATCTGCAAGTTCTTTCAATGTTTCCGAGCGAAACTTATCCGTTTCAATAACCCCGTCAATTTCAATTTCTGCGATGAAATTTTCAGAATACATTGAGCCTTTTGAATGGCAGGTGTAGTAACAAAAAACAGCAGAAAGAAGGATTAATGCGGAGATAATTTTCCATTTAATAACATCGCCCATTAATTTTTCAATGAACGAAAGGGAGTTGTAATCCGAAATTTTTGCAACGGTTCTTGCTGGTTTTCTTGCTGAAACCTTATTATTCTTCTTCAAAAATTCAAACATTTTCTTTGGCTAAATTCATTTTTGTGTGTTAAGCGTTGTTTTTTAAAAAGCAAGATTTGTTTTGATTTTTAAAGTTTATGCACAAAAAACCGTGCAATTTCCTTGCTCAATCGTTGTAATTGAATTCATTTTTCTTCCATTGGTAATTATTGCAGAAAATCCATTTTCAACGGCAAAATTGCCAGCACGAATTTTTGTCTCAATTCCACCGGAGCCAAACTCCGTAATAACTTCACCAACTTCCTGCTCCTGAATTCTATCGGTTTTGGTTATCAGCCTTGCATTTGGGTTTTGATTTGGGTTGGAATCATAAACGCCGTTGACATCCGTGAGGATTATTAGGGCATCAGCATTGATTGCCCGTGCAATGTGTGAGGCCAATGTGTCGTTATCGCCAACTTTAATTTCGTCAGTTGAAATTGCGTCGTTTTCGTTTAAAATTGGTATAGCATTCATTTCACGCAATGCATTCAGTGTTGAATGAAGGTTCAAAAGCGATTGTGTGTTGGATATATCGTTTTTTGTTAGTAAAATTTGCCCAACTTTAATGTTACTTTTTGCAAATCCGGTAATATATTCCTGCATAAGGTGAGATTGCCCAATTGAAGACAGTGCTTGTTTTTGTGCAACTTCTGTTGGCTTTGGCATGTTAAGAATTGTTCGTGCCGTTGCAATTGCCCCAGATGTTACCAATGTTACTTGTGCAAATTGCATAGTGCGAGCGATATCCTCAATGAAATTTTCAAACAGACCATTTTCCTTTAACCAAATAACTGTACTTGAACCAATTTTGATAACGATATTTTGATATTTTTTAATAAACATATATTATACTTTCCAAATGTTATGAGTTAAACAATACCAGTTTGTCGGATTATTTGCAATCCATTCTTCAAATGTGGTAAAAATTGCTTTCGTAAGCTCAATTTCGTTTTCAAACGATTTTGCATCAATTACTTCTTCGCATGATATTTGATAATTACTTGCGGTTGTCTTACATGTGAAGACTTTTGCCTGTGATTTAATCGCAATTCTAGCAATTGCCGTTGGAAGTTTTGATTTTGTGCCAAAAAATTCAATTTGCGAGCCATTTTTGCCGTCTTTTTGGTCAAGAAGGACTACTACAACACGATTGCTTTCAATTGCTTTAAGCATTTGTTTAAGCGAAGATTTGTCTCGCTTTTCGATCATCTGAATATTCTGACGGTTTTGATAAAACACCTTGCTCAATTTTGTGTTATTTTGCTCGCGATACATTATAGTTAATGGCAGATTGCAAACTTTTGAAAGGTAATTCTGCGCAATTTCCCAGTTGCCAAAATGTGCGGAAGCGATAATGACTTTTTCGCCATTTTTATGTGCATCAATAAGTGCTTGAATATTAAAATGCGAAACATTGTTTTCAAGCCATTTTTTAGTCAATTTGTTTTGATGCACAGTTGTTAAAAAAACTGATGCTGCGTAGGAACAATATTGCTGAAACATTTTGGAAAATTGAATCGCCGTTGGTTGCTGTTTTGTGACTATTGCAAGGTTTTTCTTAAAAATTTCAAAGCGAGTTTTCTGAAAATATTTCAAGCAAAAATAAACAATTGTTTTGCCAAGAAATCCACTGCAAAGTGCTGTTAATTTCAATGGAAATGGTTTTATTATTGCAAAAATTGTTATTGCGAGAATGTATTGAATGAAGTATTTGAATTGTTTTAATTGTTGCTTTTTTAAAAAAATCATTTTGGTTTTGGTGTATATGTATCAATAATTTTTTATTTCCCATGTTGAAAAGTCAAGAACATTTAGTTGGTTTAAAATTTCCTGCCCTTGACCACGGCTTCGTTAGAGTTGTCGACTTCATGGGTTCAGATTCCGCAATCGTGCAAGCGGCAAGGGTTTCTTATGGCGATGGAACGAAAACGGTCAATGAGGATAAGGGGCTAATTAATTATTTAATGAAGCACAAACATACTTCGCCATTTGAAATGTGTGAAATTAAGCTTCATATCAAACTTCCAATGTTTATTGCAAGGCAGTGGATTCGCCACCGCACGGCAAATGTAAATGAATGTTCTGCCCGCTATTCAATTCTTCCTGAAGAATACTACATTCCTGAGCTTCAAAACATTTTGCCACAATCGGAAATGAATAAGCAGTGTCGCGGTGGTGAAATTTCGCCGGAATTTGCAAAAGATGCACAAAGTCTTATAAGGGAATCTTCCAAGCGTTCGTATGAGGACTATCAAGCACTACTTGGCGATGAAGAAAATGGTATTGCTCGCGAAATTGCAAGGGGAGTTCTGCCCGTGAATATGTACACGGAATGGTATTGGAAAATTGATCTTCACAATCTTTTACACTTCATTCGCCTTCGAATTCACCCACATGCACAATATGAAATTCGTGTTTATGCGGACATTTTAGCAAAAATTGTGAAGGAATGGTGTCCCCTTGCTTATGGTGCTTTTGAGGAGCATGTTTTGGGGGCTCAAACATTTTCAAAATCTCAAATGGAAGTGCTGAAAAGCCTGCTTTCCGGAGTTGAAATTAATGGCGATGGTCTTTCAAAAAGGGAGCTTGCGGAATTGAAGGCGGTTTTTGATAAAGAATGAGAATTGATAGAATTAAAGCGGAGTTGGATATTCTAAAATTATTTCTAACAATATCATCTGCATTGTTTGGAACTACTATTGGCGATTTTTCTTGCTTTTTTTGTTGGCTACCGTTATATCAAGTTAATAAAAACGATATTAAACTTCACACAAAAACTTTATGAAAATAGTTTCTTGGAATGTAAATTCTGTCAATACTCGCCTTGAACATCTTCTTCACATGTTGCAAAATGTTCAGCCAGATTTCGTATGCTTACAGGAAATTAAATGCGAAAATGCACGGTTTCCAATTGACCAAATCA